>JAYVPZ010000237.1:0-1833 GCA_043757105.1 Aestuariivirga sp.
GCGATACCAATATGTCGACCATTCAACAATAGGGAATTGCGGCCCGCCCTCTGGGCCTTGTTGGAACGACAAAATCGCCAACACAAAAAACGGCCCATAAAGAAAAAGAATAAATAGCGCTACATAGACGCCGAGAATTGGTTTTAGAACGCGTGACTCCATTTTTCAGAGCTCGCGCTTCAAATCAACAATGCGCAGGAACAGTGAGATGACGATAGCCGTAATAATGGTGAGGATCACCCCCACCACCGAAGCGAGTGCCCATTTGAGCGAGCCCACTTGCGTCACAATAATATTGCCCAACAGATTTACTTTGCGACCTGACAATGCAGAGGCCGTAGCAAACTCGCCAAGCACCATCACCGTTACGAAAATCGAACCAACCACAACACCGGGCAAGCTCAGCGGAAAAATGATCTTACGAAAAATCCGCCAGAAGCCAGCGCCCAAATCTCGCGCCGCTTCAATTATATTGGGGTCTATGCGTCCCAACATAAATGCAATCGGCCCGACCATAAATACGCAATAGATCTGCGTCATGCCGATGATCACAGAAAGCTCAGTGAACAACAGCGCCTCAATCGGCTGAGTAATAATACCAGCCTTCATCAACAAAATATTGATAGCACCTTCCTTGCCCAACATCGGCCGCCAAGCCAAAACGCGGATGAGGAATGATGTCCAGAACGGAATAACGCAGACGACAAGCAAGATCGTTGAAAGTGTTTTGCTCTTCACAAATAACCCCACATAAAGCGCAGTTGGATAGCCAATCACAAAAGTAGCAGTCAGCACAATCAGCCAAATCCGCACCGTTGTCCAAAGTGATGCGAGATAAGCTTCAGACCCGAAAAATTGCTGCCAGCTATCAAGCGTAAGCTTGGGGTCAATTTTAAATGTTGTTTGCGTCCAGAACGACACGTAAAAAATCATCAGCATTGGCACGACCAGAAACAAAGCCATCCAGATAAAACCCGGCGCAATTAGCCACCATGCTGTATTCGAATTTAATTTCGCTGGGGATGCCATGTTTTGCCTCAACCAAACACAATTGCGTCTTCCGGTTTCCACCGGAGAAGATAAGATTTATGGGGTTCAAAGCTTTCCGGAGGGCCATTGGAGAGATGGTGTTCCACTTCCACCACCTGCCCATCCGGCGCCTCAAAGAAATGCGTCATCGCCGAGCCTAAATATTCGCTGGCAATGTAAGTCGCATCAATGCCTGCGTCGCCTTTTCTTCCACCCACGGATACGCGGTCATAGCGAATAGCATAAGCGGGCTGATCAGATTTCGTTTTGCGTTTGAACGCGAGATCACCATGGGCCGATTTGAACAATGAACCAGCAATGCTGCCATCAAACAAATTATAGCGATTGAGAAACCGCGCCACATTGGGGGAAGCTGGTTCGCCATAAACTGTGTCAGGATTGTCAAACTGCGCCACACGGCCATGATCCAAAACAATCACGCGGTCGCCCATAGCCAGCGCTTCCGTCTCGCTGCCGGTCACATGCAGGAAAGTCACACCCAAGCGCTCACGAATGGCTCGCAGTTCATTGCGCATGCGGCCCCGCAAATTTGCATCAAGCGCGCCAAGTGGTTCATCGAGCAGAATGAGCTTAGGCTCTGTCACCAGTGTGCGGGCCAATGCCACACGCTGCTTTTGTCCGCCGGAAATTTGGTTAACACCGCGTGCCACTAATCCTTCAAGACCCACAAGCTTGATGATATCAAGCACTCTTCTTTCAATTTCAGACCGCGCCAAAGGATCTTGGCGATTGGCCAATCCAAAAGCGATATTGTCAAAAACATTGAGATGCGGAAACAGCGCG
>JAYVPZ010000238.1:0-1825 GCA_043757105.1 Aestuariivirga sp.
ATCACGGCGGAAGCCTGTTTCGTGGGCGGATATTGCGCAATCGTCTTCTTAGCCCAAGACGCATTTTCAGCGTTGAACTTGAAGGGGGTTGTTGGTTGAATTGGATCTAATCGACGAACGGACATTATTCGAAATTCCTCGCAACAGAAGCTGCGTTATAAATTAAAACTCCGTCATTCCATGCAAGGGCCTTGCCCTTCGCGGCTCTTCCCGCGAAGGGTTTGCCCGCGACATGGAATCCCGCTTTGGATATTGGTTTGCGCTGAAAAAAAAGCTGGATTCCGGACAAAGGGCTAACATTTTGCTGCGCAAAATACGCCCTTTTCCGGAATGACGGTATCTGGGGAATGACGCTCATCTGTCCACCTCACCAAACACAATATCAAGCGAACCCAACACCGCGCTCACGTCAGCCAATTGATGCCCACGGCACATGAAATCCATGGCTTGCAGATGGGCAAAGCCGGGGGCGCGGAGTTTGCAGCGGTAGGGTTTGTTGCTGCCGTCGGAAACGAGATAAACGCCGAACTCGCCTTTAGGCGCTTCGACTGCCGCATACACTTCGCCAGCTGGCACTTTATAGCCTTCGGTATAAAGCTTGAAATGGTGGATCAAGGCTTCCATCGAGCGTTTCATTTCGCCACGCTTAGGCGGAACCACTTTGCCATCGGTTGACGAGATTGGCCCCTGCCCTGCACTGCTCGAAAGCATGTTCACACATTGCTTCATGATGCGCACAGATTGGTGCATTTCTAAAACGCGAATGAGATAGCGGTCATAATTATCGCCGTTCTTGCCAATTGGAATATCAAATTCCATTTCGGAATAGCATTCATAAGGCTGGCTCTTACGCAGATCCCAAGCGGCACCGCTGCCTCGCACCATCACGCCAGAGAAACCCCATTTGAAGCAGTCTTCGAGCGATACAACGCCAATATCAACATTGCGCTGTTTGAAGATGCGGTTTTCGGTCAGCAGTGTTTCAATGTCGTTCAGGCGCGCTGGATGCGTGTCGCAGAAATGACCGATGTCGTCGATCAGTTTTTGCGGCAAATCTTGGTGCACGCCACCGGGGCGAATATAAGCCGCGTGCATGCGGCTGCCCGATGCACGCTCATAAAACACCATCAGTTTTTCCCGCTCTTCAAAGCCCCAGACGGGCGGCGTTAATGCGCCCACGTCCATGGCTTGTGTGGTGATGTTGAGCATGTGAGACAGAATGCGACCGATTTCAGAGTAAAGAATTCGGATGAGTTGTCCGCGCTTAGGTACTGTTATCCCAAGCAATTTTTCAACTGCCAAAGCATAAGCATGCTCTTGGTTCATCGGTGCCACATAATCGAGGCGGTCGAAATAAGGCACGGCTTGAAGATAGGTTTTTTGTTCAATCAGCTTTTCAGTGCCACGGTGGAGAAGGCCAATATGTGGATCAACACGGGTGACAACTTCACCATCAAGATCAAGAATCAACCGTAAAACGCCGTGCGCCGCCGGATGCTGCGGGCCAAAGTTAATCGAGAAGTCGCGGGTGGAATGTTCGGTCATATCTTCGCCTTCTCGTCGCCGGGCAGAACATATTCAGTGCCTTCCCAAGGCGATAAATAATCAAATTGGCGCATTTCCTGAACCAGTTTCACAGGTTCATAAACCACACGCTTGGCTTCATCGTCATAACGCACTTCAACATGACCCGTAACGGGGAAATCCTTGCGCAGCGGATGGCCAGAGAAACCATAGTCAGTGAGGATACGACGTAAGTCTGGGTGTCCTGAAAACAGAATGCCGTAAAGATCGAACGTCTCGCGCTCATACCAATTAGCGGCGG
>JAYVPZ010000239.1:0-1824 GCA_043757105.1 Aestuariivirga sp.
TATCCCGTACTTTACACCATCATGAAATATGCGGGCGCTGCCTATATGCTTTGGTTGGCTTGGAAAATAGCCAATTCTAAACCTACAGGCGATGGTGAGGCAGTGGTGGGTCAGCCGATGAGCTTCATTCAGGCCGCTGCATTTCAATGGATTAACCCGAAAGCTTGGATCATGTCTGTGACAGCATTATCGGCATATACGGTGGCGGCGCATTATTATGCGGGTGTTGCGTTTGTCGTGGGTACGTTTGTTTTTATGGGCGTGGCCAGTGCGTCAACATGGGCCATGTTTGGCGTGGGTTTGCGGCATGTGATGAATGATCCACGGTATTTTCGGATTATCAATCTGGCTCTGGCGCTCATGTTGGTGGCGTCTTTGGTGCCGATGTTGTGGCATTGAGACAGATACGACATACATTTTAATTCTATTTTGAGAAGTTGCTTTGAATTTGCAAAGTATCAAGTTTCGTGCCTAAACTATTCCGTGAAATTGTTCTTATGGTGCTTCTGTTGAAAAACTTTGCCCTAATTTTTGTTTTATTGCTGGCTTTTACTAATGCAGATTGCACAAGGGCGGCTTCCATTAAACTCATTCGGGATCTTTCAACCCCGGAATTTTCAGCAATTGCAGTTGTCGGTGATATTGCTAATGGCGATGCTAATGAATTTCTAAATGTTGTGGCAGACACAAAGAATGCACTTGTTTTTCTCAGCAGCAATGGTGGTGATGCACAAGAAGGGCTTGCATTAGCAAAATTGATCAAAAAGCTTGGTTACGCAACTGCCGTTATTGACGACTTCAGGTGTATGTCGGCGTGCGCGCTAATTTGGATAGGTGGGAGCGAGCGATACCTATCAAAAAATGCTGTTGTAGGTTTTCATTCTGTATATACTTCGTCGGGAGTAAGCGGAGGTGGCAATGCTATTTATGGAGCTTTCTACAGCACACTCGGACTTTCAGACCGGGCCATCATTTATCTCACTTCAGCCCCACCAGATGGTTTTAACCAAGTTACCCTCGATATTGCTCCGCTGTTAGACATAACTGTGAAACAGTGGGATGTGCAAGCCGCAAAAACAAATGAAACTCAACCGCAGTCATCAACACAATCTGAGAGCAATCCGTCGAATTTTTACAACGAAAAAGGCGTAGATATAATTGGGTTTGATCTGCCTAATGGATCATTTAAAACCTCGGATGAGAACTCTTGCTATGCAGCTTGTTCAACAAGTTCGAACTGCATGGCATACACTTTTGATACCAAAAATAACGTTTGCTATCAGAAGAATGGTGGAAGACTGTTGCTTCCAAATTCTTACGCGATTTCAGGTGCTCGTGCCTCAATCAACACTTTGTTGAGGAGATCAAATATTGTTATATATGGCAAAAAAAGTATTCCCGGCTTTGAAATGAGATCGGTTTCCGCGAGTACGCTAGAGGAATGTGTTTTTGAATGCGAAAATGAAAGCGAATGCAAAGCCTTTACTTGGAACAAGAAGTCCAAGAGTTGCAGCATCAAGTCCGATCATAACGCACTGATTGCAGACCGAGCATCGGTCTCAGGAATAAGATAGTTCAAAACGCCCATTCCTTCGCCTTGCCCACAATAAAATCTCTAAACGCTGTAACGCGCTTTGTGTCTTTCAATTCTTCAGGATACACGAAGTAAGTATCAAACTGCGGTGCTTCGAGTGGCAAATCGATTTGAACAAGATTTTTATTGTCACCGGGCACGATGTAATCTTGCAGAGAACCAATGCCTGCTCCTTCTTGCACTGCTCGCCTGAGGCCATAAGCGTTGTTTACCCGAAGAGCGGATCGGCG
>JAYVPZ010000240.1:0-1820 GCA_043757105.1 Aestuariivirga sp.
AACTTGTTGACTGCGGTTGGGTTGCGCTGCGTGTCAATGGGGCCCCCCATCAAAACATGGAAAGTGGAACCAACGGATCTTTGGCAGCACTCATCAAAGAAACCGCTGCCATAACGGGAACTGACGGCTGGCAGACGGCCATAATGTGAACCCGCGCATCCAAATGGTGCATGATTGCAATCAGCACATCGGCGTAGTCATCCAAATCAAAGCGACCTGCGACCAGTGGCACCTCACGCGCGTCATTCCAATCGGTGACGTAGACATCATAATCCGGTAACATTTCTTGAACGGTGCCTTTGAGCAGCGTGGCATAATGACCAGACATGGGGGCAACCATCAAAAGTTTAGTTTGTGGTTTGGATTTTTTGGCTAAGTCTTTTTTGAAGTTGACCAAATTACAAAATGGCATTTGCCAAACAATTTCTTCGTGAACGGCGATGCTTTTACCATTGATTTGGATGGACGCGACTTCAAATTTGGGTTTGTCATAGCGGCGTGTTGCGCGCTCAAACATTTGAAGTGAAGCAGTTGCGCTGCGGCCCAGAGATGTGTGGGCCAGCGGATTAAAGTGATTGCCCCAAAAGGCCAAACCTGCCTCAGCCACAAAGCGCATGGGCGCAATAGCAGTGTGGTTCATTTCGTAAAGTGGATGCAGCATTTTTGTTCCAAACATCTTTAGGAGCATGGATTACGCCCGTTAACATATTATCACTAAAAACATGTTGCAGTGCAACATTATTCTTCAAGCACTTTTTTTAGGTCTAATGCCAAGGCTTTAGCATCCGTTGAATAGGGGAAGTGTTTTATAAAAGTTCCATCTGGCCCCATTAAATAGATAATAGAAGAGTGATCCATTTCATAATCTTTGGAATCCTTTGGGTTTGGCACTTTTTGGTAGAAAATGTGAAACGCCTTGGCCATTTTTGCGACTTGTTCGGGAGAGCCTGTGAGGCCAACAAGTCGGGGATCAAAGCTCGAGACATATTCCCCGATGATTTTGGGCGTGTCGCGCTCTGGATCAACGGAAACAAAAACGGGGATAATTTTGTCTGCGTCGGGGCCAAGCTCTTTCAATGCTGCGGATAGAACTTGCAGTTCCGTGGGGCACACATCAGGGCAAAAGGTGAAGCCGAAAAAATAGATCGTATAATGACCTTTGAAATTTTGTTCGGTAACTGTCTCGCCCTTTTGATTGATCATGGTGAATGGCCCGCCAATCAAAGCTGTGCCCGATCCAATGGGGCCTTTGGTGGGCCACTGTGTGAGCGCCAAGGCGGCGACGGCAAAGGCGGCAATGATCATGATTGCGGCAGCGATGAGTTTGGGGCGCGAGGGCAATAGTTTTGAATCTGACATCAGGGTTTGGAGCATAGATGATTTCCATCTATATGGGTATTACATCATGACGCAGAGTTTCGCTTTTTCAAATCCCAATGTTCAACACGGTCTGTTGCGACTGCGTACTTTGGTGCGGTTGCGGTGGTTGGCTGTCATCGGCCAATCGGCAGCCGTGCTGGGTGTGGAATATATTTTGGGTTTTAAGTTGCCGCTGGCCTTGTGCTTGGCGATGATTGCTTTGAGCGCTTGGCTCAATGTGTTTCTCACTTTGCGCTGGCGCAGCGGGCAACGTCTGGCCGCACGGCCCGCTGGATTGTTGCTCGGCTATGACATCATCCAATTGGCGATTTTGATTTATTTGACGGGTGGGTTGGAAAACCCATTTGCGTTTTTGTTTTTGGTGCCCGTCACGATTTCGGCAACGTCGCTTCCACTGAAATGGACTTTGAGTTTGGCTTCGATGGCTTTTATCTGTTCAA
>JAYVPZ010000241.1:0-1814 GCA_043757105.1 Aestuariivirga sp.
AAGACCTATAAAACTGGTTTTTCGGCCCTCAAGAACATCAATCTTGAAATCAAGCGCGGCGAGATTTTTGGTCTGTTGGGGCCAAACGGTGCTGGCAAGACTACGCTGATCAGTATTATTTGCGGTATCGTCAATAAATCATCTGGGACTGTTTTGGTCGATGGCCATGACAATGTGACTGGCTATAAAGCGGCGCGGACATTGATCGGCCTCGTGCCGCAGGAATTGACCACTGACGCATTTGAGACGCCATGGGCGACCTTGGGTTTCAGTCGCGGGTTATTTGGATTGCCTGCCAACCCTGCCCACATTGAGAAAGTTCTCAAACAACTTTCGTTGTGGGATAAGAAAGACGAAAAAATCATGCGCCTATCCGGTGGCATGAAGCGGCGCGTATTGATCGGCAAGGCATTAGCGCATGAGCCGCGTATTTTATTTTTGGATGAACCAACAGCTGGTGTTGATGTGTCACTGCGCAAGGACATGTGGCAGGTGGTGCGCGAGTTGCGCGATTCTGGTGTCACCATCATCCTCACCACGCATTACATCGATGAAGCCGAAGAAATGGCTGACCGGATTGGGGTGATCAATAAGGGTGAGATGATGCTGGTGGAAGACAAGGCCACTTTGCTTCACAAAATGGGGCAGAAGAAGTTGACGCTGCAATTGGCAATGCCATTGAAAGCAATTCCTGCAAAATTAAAATCGCACAAATTGATCATTTCGGAAGATGGTAAGGCACTTACATTCATTTACGACACCCGTGCAGAAAAATCAGGCATCGCTGGTTTGATGGACGATGTGCGATCCGCCAAAATCGAAATCAGCGATTTGCAAACCACTCAAAGTTCCCTCGAAGATATCTTCGTAAATCTGGTGCAAAAATGAATTTTCACGCCGTCTCCGCAATCTACAAATTTGAAATGGCCCGTGCTTTGCGCACCGTGTTTCAAAGCATCATCTCACCGGTCATCTCGACCGTACTTTATTTTGTCGTGTTCGGCGCAGCGATGGGCAGTCGTGTGACTGAAATTGATGGTGTTGCTTATGGCTCGTTCATCGTGCCCGGACTTATAATGCTTTCATTGCTCACGCAAAGCATTGCCAACGCCAGTTTCGGTATTTATTTTCCGCGCTTTGTCGGAACGATATTTGAGTTGCTTTCGGCTCCCATTTCGCATTTTGAAATGGTGTTGGGTTATGTGGGCGCCGCCGCCACCAAATCAATCGTCCTTGGGTTGATCATATTAGCGACAGCGGCCTTCATTGTTCCTATTCATATCGCCCACCCATTTTGGATGTTGTTGTTTCTGGTGTTAACAGCCGTCACGTTCAGCCTGTTTGGTTTCATCATTGGTGTGTGGGCAGATGGATTCGAAAAACTGCAGATCATCCCGCTGCTAATCATCACGCCGCTCACATTCTTAGGTGGCAGCTTTTATTCCATCAATGTTCTCCCACCATTTTGGCAAAAGATTTCACTGTTCAATCCTGTGGTTTATTTGATCAGCGGCTTCCGTTGGAGCTTTTATGAAATCTCCGATGTCAGCGTGGGTGTAAGCCTCGCCATGACATTTGTATTTCTGGGCGCTTGCCTTGTCGCTGTGGCATGGATTTTCCGCACAGGTTACAAGATTAAGAATTAAAGGCTTTCAATATGGTTTATTGATTGTGCATTAAGGTTGACCTTGTAAGAGGCTAAAACCATCGGTGTTTATTTCGGTGACAGTGCTGGACTGCACCCCCTAATTGAGACACAGATAATTTCTGTGACAGGGTATCTGAGAGGATGCTTTATGACACAGAAGATGACG
>JAYVPZ010000242.1:0-1808 GCA_043757105.1 Aestuariivirga sp.
GTCACACCCTGCGTGCTGCGGCCGGCTTTGCGGATGTCGTGAACCGGGCAACGGATCAATTGTCCGCCGTCGGTCACCAGCATAAGTTCATCGCTTTCATCAACTGGGAATGACGCGACCAGATGGCCATTTCGGTTGTTCACCACCATGGCGGTGATGCCTTTGCCGCCACGGCCAGAGATGCGGTATTCGTAAGACGATGTTCGTTTGCCATAACCATTGGATGAAACCGTGAGAACCACTTGTTCGGCAGCGCCCATTTCGGCGTAGCGTTCTTGGCTGATGCTGGCCTCGTTTACAACTTCCTCGTCGGATGACCCTGCTTCTATTTCTTCGCCTGCAACAGCGCGCGACATTTTGATAAAGGCGGCGCGTTCTTCAGTTGTTGCTTCAACATGGCGCAGTACCGACATTGAAATCACATGATCTTTTTCCGCCAGCTTAATGCCGCGCACACCTGTGGAACCACGGCTTTGGAACACACGCAAATCAGCGACGGCAAAACGGATGCACTGGCCAAGCTTGGTCGTGAGCATGATGTCATCAGCATCAGTACAGATTTCAACACCGGCAATCATATCGCCATCGTCAAGCTTCATGGCAATCTTGCCACCCTTGTTGATGGTTTCAAATTCGGTCAATTCATTGCGGCGCACGTCACCCGACTGGGTAGCGAACATGATGTTCATAGTGGCCCAAGTGGCTGGATCTTCGGGCATCGGCATGATGGTGGTGATGCGCTCACCTTGGGCCAGCGGTAGCAAATTGATCATGGCTTTGCCGCGCGATGTTGGATTGCCGATCGGCAAGCGCCAGGTTTTGAGACGGTAGACCATGCCGAGAGATGAGAAGAACAAAATTGGTGTGTGGGTGTTGGCCACAAAAAGCTTGGTAACAAAATCTTCGTCTTTAATTTGTACGCCCGCCCTGCCCTTGCCGCCACGGCGCTGAGCACGATAAGCTGAGAGCGGAACGCGTTTAACATAACCCGTGTGGGATACAGTCACCACCATGTCTTCGCGTTGGATCAAATCCTCATCATCAACTTCGCCTTCGTTTTCGATAATCTCAGTGCGGCGTGGCGTGGCGAAGTTGGTTTTTACTTCTGTAAGCTCGTCCTTGATGATCGAGCGCACGCGGGCGCGTGAGCCAAGGATATCGAGATAGTCTTTAATTTCGACGGCAAGCTTTTCGAGTTCTGCCGAGATTTCCTCTAAGCCTAATTGTGTTAGGCGTTGCAGACGCAAATCAAGAATGGCGCGCGTTTGTTCTTCCGACAGACGGTATGTGCCATCGGCATTCAACTTATGACGCGGATCATCAATGAGTTGGATCAAAGCTTCCAACATCTTAGCTGGCCAATCACGGCCCATCAATGCGGCGCGCGCTTCTGCTGCATCACGCGAGGCGCGGATCAGGCGGATCACTTCATCAATGTTGGCCACAGCAATGGCAAGGCCAACCAACACATGGGTGCGGTCGCGCGCTTTTTTTAACAAGAACTTGGTGCGGCGGGTGATGACTTCTTCGCGGAAAGAAATGAAGGTGGTCAGCAAATCCAGCAGTGTAAGTTGTTCTGGTTTGCCACGGCTGAGCGCGATGTTGTTGACACTGAATGAGCTTTGAAGTTGCGAGAAACGCCACAATTGATTGAGCACAATTTCAGGCTCGGCATCGCGCTTTAACTCAATGACCACGCGCATGCCTTCGCGCGAGCTTTCGTCACGGATATCGGAAATGCCTTCGATCTTTTTATCGCGCACCATCTCGGCGATTTTTTCGATCATGGTGGATTTATTGGTTTGATA
>JAYVPZ010000243.1:0-1798 GCA_043757105.1 Aestuariivirga sp.
CCTAAGTGGTCATACATAAACAAGCCTAGTCTAATCAGCCAACGCGGACGAAGACCCTGATGATGGGGCAAAATGAATCGCAGAGGCCAGATGATATGTGGCGCAGATTTAAGAAGCACCTCACGTTCAATCAACGCTTCTCGAACCAAGCGAAACTCATAGTGTTCAAGATAGCGAAGGCCGCCATGAATAAGTTTGGTGGATGCGGATGAAGTTCCTGACCCAAGATCATTCATCTCTGCCAGCAACACTTTGATGCCGCGTCCTGCTGCGTCGCGTGCAATGCTGCACCCATTAATGCCGCCACCAATTATAAAGAGATCGTACATCATGATGCTAACGCTTCAATCGTGGTTTCGGATTGCGCGCTCACAACATCAATCTGTACACCCTTGTGCTTACAAAGTTCGACGATCGAGTCCGGTGGTTGAACGTCTGTGACAAAAATATCGACTTGAGAAATATGACCAATACGAACGGGCGCAGATCGCGAAAATTTCATTCCGTCAGAAACTAAAATCACATTGCGCGAGTTTTGCATGATGGCTTGGGCGGCGCGCACTTCGCGGTAATCAAAGTCGAGAAGTGCGCCATCATCATCAATTGCCGAAACACCCATCACCGCATGATCAACCTTGAACTGCGCAATCATATCGATCGCTTGTTCACCAATTACGCCGCCATCCGTCCTTCGCACCATGCCGCCCACAATCATAACTTCAACATTAGGGTAGGGCATTAATATTGTGGCCACATGTATATTATTTGTAATCACCAATAAACCTTCATGGTGGATCAGTGAGCGTGCAACTTCCTCAGTCGTTGTTCCGATGTTAATGAACAGAGAGCAATTATTGGGAATAAGCTTTGCAGCATGTTGGCCGATTGTTTGTTTTTCAACGGCAGCAATTTGTCTGCGCGAGTCGTATGCCATGTTCTGAACGCCCGATGAAAGCATCGCCCCCCCATGGGTGCGCGCGAGCAAGCGATTGTTGCAGAGTTCATTCAAATCTTTTCGGATTGTCTGCGGAGTCACTTCAAAACGAAGCGCTAAATCGTCCACCAAAACATTTCCGGTTTGACGAGCAAAGCTAAGAATTTGTGATTGGCGTGGCGATAAAACAAGCATCTCAAATCATTCGGTTTTCGGTTTCCAAAGGGCTTTGCGCCCTTTCGCCAAAATCACAAGTGAAATTGACGCTAGATTCACATTATTTCACTTTTATTCGTTTTATGCAACATTGCAGTGCAAAAATCTTCGTTGCACCGCACAATTATTTCGATATTTTATCTATTGACGTTCGTTTGGTTTCGTTTGATAGTGCTGGCAGCTCTGGAAACAAGAGCGAAAAATCTTTTAATGGAGGATCACCAATGAAAATGAAACTTATGGCAACGGCTGCTGCAGCATTATTTATGCTCGCCAGTCCAAGCTATGCGGATGAAGCCGCAGCCAAGAAATGGATCGACTCTGAATTCCAACCATCAACACTTTCACCTGAAGATCAGATGAAAGAAATGCAATGGTTCATAAAAGCTGCCGAGCCTTTCAAGGGCATGGAAATTAACGTGTTGTCTGAATCAATCCCGACCCATCAATATGAATCAGATGTTTTGACAAAGGCGTTCTTCGAAATTACTGGAATTAAAGTGAACCACCAAATTCTGGGTGAAGGCGAAGTTGTGCAAGCGGTTCAAACACAGATGCAAACCAACCGTAACCTCTATGACGGTTACATAAACGACTCGGATTTGATCGGCACCCATTCGCGTTTGCAAAGTGCGATCAATTTGACGG
>JAYVPZ010000244.1:0-6876 GCA_043757105.1 Aestuariivirga sp.
TGCGCCCCGGCACGAATGTGGCGATTGTAAATGCGCTCAGCCATGTGATCCTCACAGAAGGATTAGAAAACAAAGCGTTCATTGCCGAGCGTTGCGACACGGTTGAATTTTCGCGTTGGACTGGCTTTATTCGTGAGGAACGCAATTCACCCGAAGCGTTGGAATCTGAAACAGGCGTCAATGCCGAAGACGTTCGCGGCGCTGCTAGGCTCTTCGCCACAGGTGGTAATGGCGCGATCTATTATGGATTGGGCGTGACTGAACACAGCCAAGGTTCCACCATGGTGATGGGCATGGCGAACCTTGCCATGCTCACCGGAAACATTGGCCGCCAAGGCGTTGGTGTTAATCCATTGCGTGGTCAGAACAATGTGCAAGGTGCTTGCGATATGGGTTCATTCCCACATGAGTTGCCGGGTTACCGCCATATCTCGGATAATACTGTGCGTGAACTGTTCAACAAAGTTTGGAACACCACGCTCGATTCCGAACCGGGTCTTCGCATTCCCAATATGTTGGACGCTGCCCATGAAGGCACGTTCAAAGGCATCTTCATTCAAGGTGAAGACATTGCGCAATCTGATCCCAACACCAATCATGTAACTTCCGCACTTGAGCATATGGAAATGGTGGTGGTGCAGGATTTGTTCCTCAATGAAACTGCTGCCTTTGCGCATGTGTTTTTTCCGGGCACATCATTCTTAGAAAAAGACGGAACATTCACCAATGCTGAACGCCGCATCAACCGCGTGCGCCAAGTGAAAGCGCCGATGCAGGGCAAACATGAATGGCAAGTGGTGGCCGAGCTGGCACAAGCCATGGGCTATGACATGAAATATAATTCTGCTTCAGAAATCATGGATGAGATTGCTTTGGTCACGCCGACCTTTGCCCATGTTTCATTTAAACGCCTCGATGAACTCGGTTCCATTCAATGGCCTTGCAATGAGAAAGCACCAAACGGAACGCCGATGATGCATGTGGGTGGCTTCGTGCGGGGCAAAGGCCGCTTCATGATAACCGAATATGTGCCAACACCAGAACGCGCCAACCGTGACTTCCCATTGATCCTCACCACGGGCCGTATTCTCTCGCAATATAATGTGGGTGCGCAAACACGGCGAACCGAGAATTCAACATGGCACCCGGAGGATGTTTTAGAAATTCATCCGCATGATGCTGAGCTGCGCGGTATCGCTGACGGAGCCATGGTGTCGCTGACCAGCCGTATTGGCGGAACAACACTCCGTGCACTGATTACCGAGCGGATGCCGCAAGGTGTGATTTACACGACTTTCCATCATCCAGTGACGGGTGCGAATGTGATTACTACTGAGTATTCGGATTGGGCTACCAATTGCCCCGAATATAAAGTCACTGCCGTGCAAGTGCGCCCCTCCAACCAGCCCTCAGAATGGCAGAAGGATTGGGAAACGCGCGAGGAAGAAAACAAGCGCGTGGCGGCGGAGTAGTTTTGAGTGTGGCTCAAAACTCCAAAATTCCGTCATTCCCGCGAAGGCGGGAACCCAACTTAGGTAACCTTGATGATGAAAGAAAGTTGGATCCCCGCCTGCGCGGGGATGACGGGTTTATGGGTGATGACAAATTAAATAGTATTGCTGCGCACGGAATTTTAGATGGAGTTCCAACCATCTGGCAACTCCCCGAAGAAGTGCCTGTAGCGGTCATGATCAATTCCAAATCGTACGCCGTGATGATGGCCACGCCTGCTGATCTGGAGGATTTTGCTGTGGGCTTTGCGTTGTCCGAGGGACTAGTGGCGCACTCAAGCCATATCGGTAATGTGTTAATTATGCCTTCGGGTGAAGGCTTCAGCGTTGATCTTTCAATTGACGAAGATAAAATCATCCGTGAACGGATGGTTTCTCGTTCAATGGAGGGCCGTGTTGGATGTGGACTTTGTGGTATTGAGGAAATGGCAGATGCTATTCGGATGCCGGATCAGAAATTGCCTCAGCCAGATATTTCGTCATCAGCTATTTCAAAAGCTTTCGAAGCCCTGCCCTCATTTCAACCGATGAACGAAATCAACCGCACAGTCCACGCCGCTGCATGGTGTTCCGTAGACGGAGCAATTTTGTTGGCGCGTGAGGATGTGGGTAGGCACAACGCTTTGGATAAATTGATTGGCGCAATGGCGCGGGCTCGCACAAAGCCTGAAAGGGGCTTTGTGCTTATGTCATCGCGGTGCAGTTTTGAGCTGGTGCAGAAATGCGCCACCGTTGGTATTGGTGCGCTGGCGACGATTTCGGCACCCACTGCACTTGCACTCAAATTGGCCAAACAGGCCGGATTAAAACTCGCTTCGCTTTCCAAGCAAGGCATTATGATTTTTGACGGAGCTTAAATATGGAATCCAAAGACATGGTGCGCATGGCAAATCAGATTGCCACTTTCTTTAAAAGTTACGGTAATGAAGAAGGCACGAAGGAAATTGCCACCCACATCAATAATTTTTGGGAGCCTCGCATGCGTCAGCATTTTTTTGAATATGTGGCCAAGGGCAATACGGGTTTTGATCCAATGGTGCTGGCCGCTGTTTCGATGATCAGGAAGTCTGCTGATCATAACACCAATCAAGCCAATTTGCCGCCGGAGGGTGAGGAGAGTTGAGCGTTTAACGCGGGCCCCTCCTGACCGCTGAAGCGGTCTGTCCACCCCTGTAGTAGAGGGGTGAAATGATGCGGATTCCATTCCACCCCTTCTTCAGGGGTGGACAGTGAGCGAAGCGAACAGGAGGGGACGAGTCATAGTTTTTCAATTTCCTTCGCGACCAACTTTTGCAACTCCCATAAATTACGATCCTCAATGCCGAGCTGCTCCAAGTGGCTCACAGTGTTGAACAGATATTCCGCGCCCGTGCCCCAATGTCCGGCTGCTTTGGCTAATATTTTTGCTACTTTTGGCAGTGCCATATCTTTCACGTAGCTATGACCATCAGGATTTGAGGTGAAAGCGATGACGCGCACCATTTTTCCGTCCATATTCGCTTTCAAAACGCGCGGCATGTTGGTGGGGGGCTTGTTGGTCATTTCACGGCGGAGGAGTTTTTCGACTTGGGCTTTTTTGTTTTCGTCCGACAATTCATATATCATGCCATTGCAGCTGCCTTTGCTGTCGAGCGCCATCATCAAACCGGGTAGGGCTCGCGTTCCGCGCCAGCGTTCGATCTTCATGCAAAATGAGCGATGCCAACCATGCAACCAACCGCGAGAGGCTGAAACATATTCAAACTCTGGTTTCCAGATCAGCGATCCATAGGCGAAAATGCGCAAGGATGCCCCGGTCATCTCTTCTAATAAATCATCTGCCCACTGACGATAATCAGCGTCGTTCATTTGTTTGCGGTCTGGATGTGGTCCTTCGTCGGGTTCGGTGCGCTGAATTTTAGCGATGTGCTCCGCGGTGAGCGCCATCTGTCTCATTTGATTAGCATTACAAAGGGTTCTTCGATGGCGCGGGTGAGCAATTTCTTGTAGCGTTCAAACATTGGAGCTGACACATCAATTTTTCCGAACTGCACATCTGCGCCAAAGTCTTTCACGGGCGCCAAAACCAGAGGCGTAGAAACTGGGGTAAGTTGTGTGCCCCGGCCCGATTGCAGAGTTGTCATAAGTCCGTACATTTCACCAGAGATCATCGGACGCGAAAGAATGATCATGCGATATTGGCCTTGTTTGTTGGTCACTAGATAAATGTATCCAGATTGATGCGGCACCGACACCGAGCCATCTTGCTTGAACTGCGCATCGACGCGTTCTGACTCGCGGAAAGCTAAATGCGAGAGCGCTGTGTCCCATCGTATTTCAGTGAGATAAGCATAAATCGATGCTTGATCACTGAAAGATGTTCGGATCGTGAGATAATCGCCCTCCAGCCAAGACACAGCTGGGCGCGAATAGGAACCAAGTGATTGCGGGGCCAGAGCGGATTCACCGTTATTTGGTTTCACTTTGCGCAATTGATGTTGCAGCGCCTCTTCGATGCGCACCACAGTGGCTAATGTAAATGGACGTTGGCCCGACAAGGCCTTTTCAATTGTCGACAAGCTGATCTTGGCTTTATCAGCCAAATGTTGACGCGTGAGCCTGCGCCGCGCCAGTTCCTCGCGGATTACGCCGCTGATGGCGCGGTTTTCTTCTGGCGATAGATCGTCGTCGTTCATGTTGCCGAAACCCGTACAAAACCACACAATTCCACAAGAAGCCGCCACAAGCAACAAGACTGCGGCAAAAGCCTGACAAACATTACAGTTCTTCACATTGGCGGCGCAATGTTACCGCAGCGTAATCTCCGTGGTGTTGGGGCAACAACAACCCACATGGAGGAATAACGTGAACGCCATATCGCTGCACCGCAGCTTAAAATATAAAAAGACTTTACATCAACTTGTGATGGCCATGATAGCCACTTGCTTGACGGCGCAGGCCGTATTTGCATCGGCCAGATTGGTCACCCCCAATGACATGAGCTCTGGCAGCTTGCTCTTGAAATCCAATGAGCAAGGAAAATACATCGCCGCACCCGCCGTCGCCTCAGATTACACCGTCACCATTTCAGGCCCAACCGGGCGCACCGTAGTGACGCAACAGTTTTACAATCCATCAGAATCATGGGTTGAAGGTGTTTATGTTTTTCCGCTGCCTGAGAATTCAGCAGTTGATACTTTGAAAATTGTTTCTGGAACGCGCGTGATTGTTGGCGAAGTGAAAGAGAAACAGGAAGCCAAGGAAATTTATGAAGATGCTAAGAACAAAGGTGAAGCCGCGGCTTTGTTGGAACAAGATCGGCCTAACATGTTCACCAATTCAGTGGCGAATATTGGGCCGCATGAAAAAGTATTGATACAAATCGAATATCAACAAACCATTGCTCAAAGCGGTGGCACTTATGATTTGCGCCTGCCGCTGGTTGTGGCACCGCGTTATAATTCAGAGCCAATTGTTCAGACGGTTGATTTTGGTAAAACGGGAACTGGATTGGCAACAACGCAAAATATTGCGCCACAGTCGCCAGTTCTTGATCCCGCTGTTTCCGCGCCTACCAATCCAGTTTCGATCACCGTTAATCTTGATGCGGGCTTTGCTTTGGGCGATGTGAAGAGCGCTTATCACAAAGTTGATATGGTCGAAAAAGGCGCGAATATGCGCACTGTCACATTGTCGGGCATTGTTCCAGCAGACAAGGATTTTGATTTGACCTGGACGGCAAAGGGCACTGCCCCCCAAGCTGGCCTGTTCAAAGAAACTGTGAACGGCCATGATTACATGCTTGGCTTTGTAACCCCGCCAATCGTTGCCCCAAGTGCTCAAGCTCATCCGCGTGAGATTACATTTGTGATCGACAATTCGGGTTCAATGGAAGGTGCTTCTATGCCGCAAGCCAAAGACAGCTTGCTTTATGGTTTGGCTCAACTTGCTCCAACTGACCGTTTCAATGTGATCCGCTTTGATGACACGATGGATAATTTGTTTGGTGCTGCGGTTCCCGCTGACGCCCAACATATTGCCCAAGCTAAAGGCTTTGTTTCAGCACTCAATGCCAATGGCGGCACAGAAATGGTGCCTCCGCTAAAGGCAGCTTTGGTTGATGCAAATCCAAATGACAAAACTTATCTGCGCCAAATCGTGTTCATCACCGATGGTTCGATTGGCAATGAGCAAGAATTGTTTGACACGATTGCCAAAGGCCGTGGCCGCACGCGCTTGTTTATGGTGGGGATTGGCTCAGCGCCAAACTCATATCTGATGACACGCGCTGCTGAACTGGGCCGCGGCACGTTTACACAAATTGGCGAAGGCACCCAAGTTGTGGAACGGAAGAAAGAACTGTTCGGCAAAATCGGCAATCCCGTAATCACTGATATTCATGCGCAGATTTTTGGCGGTACGGCCAAAATTACGCCTGCGGAATTACCTGATCTTTATCAGGGTGAACCTGTGATGTTGATGGCTGATTCTGGCTCATTGTCCGGTGTTCTGAAAATCACAGGCATGATTGGCAATCAACCATGGGAAGTCAAAATGCCATTGGTTGATGCTGCAACAGGCAAGGGCATTTCCAAACTTTGGGCGCGCCGCAAGATTGCGGAATTGGAAGTGGCTTCGACGCTCGGCCAAATTCCACAAGCTGATGCTGATAAGGCTGTGCTCAAAACAGCATTGGATCATCAGTTGGTTTCCAGTTTGACCAGTTTGGTTGCGGTTGATCATTCGCCAAAGCGCCCTGCTGGTTACCAGCTGACACGCGCCGATGTGCCGCTGAACTTGCCATCAGGCTGGGTGTTTGAGAAAGTGTTCGGAACAGATGTGCCTGCACAGAATGTTCCGCATACGGATCAAAAAGCGGAAGCTGATCTTACACAGCTTGCAAAGTATGAAGCCCCAAAACCTGCAACGCCTGCAAGCCAAGTCAATCTTCCAGTTGGTGCAACCGATGGTGAATTGATGGCGATGATTGGCGCGGTTCTGGCGATGCTAGCCCTAATACTGCAATTCTTTGCACGCCGCCAAAAGGTGTTGGCATGAGTGCTTCAATTACAGTTCTGGCTCCGGCGCGTTTATCGCGCCGGAGTATAATGAATCTGTTCTCGGCGCTTTTGATGTTCGCATCATTGACGTTTTTTGGTCATTCAATTTGGATTTTTGCCAAAGCACAATTGGCGCAAGTTTTATTGGAGCGGGCATTTTCCGAGTCCATCATTACGGGAAAGCCTGTTAAAGCATGGCGCTGGGCCGACACTTATCCCGTGGCAAAAATCAAGATCGACCGGATTGGTGCTGAAGCCATTGTGCTTAAAGGCGCATCAGGCGAGGCCATGGCTTTTGGGCCAGCATTGGTCAATGAAACATCAAG
>JAYVPZ010000245.1:0-1795 GCA_043757105.1 Aestuariivirga sp.
GGAAAATTACATATTGAATTATTTAATTTATATAACATCTTGTTAAAAAGAAATAAAATACAATAAATCTAAGGATAATGAAACAAATATATCCTAACTGTAATTATCAATACAGAAGCGATGTCCGAGACGGAAAATCGGCTCAATTTAAGTTGAAAAATATTGCTTGGAATCGAGAAGAGCCTCGCAATTAACCGCTGCCGACTTATTGTTGAACCTTAAATAGGGGGAGAAATAGAGGGTTTTGCGTTTACATCTCTATCAATATGAGAGAATACCGTAGCTGAATGCCATTGAGGTCGGCGCAGCATAACTTTAGCACAGAGTTCAGATTTCATAAAGTCGTAGAGGAGAATTATATATGGGTTACGGTGAGGTTGTATTGTCAGTACAGTTTATTGTCGACTGCTCTAATCGATGTCACTCTACCATCCGTCTGCGTTAAGTCTGACGAGTCCTTTCTTGACGCTGCTCCGCAAAGAGTTGGGCGATTAATTCACGCCGCCTTCGCCGCGGATTTCTTCACACTCATCTTCACTGTAAGCCCCGCGTTGTGGGCAAGTGTGGTCAACATATCCAGACTGAATTTATTGATTTTTCCGCGCAACAGATCGCTCAACCTTGGCCTAGTGATGCCGAGTTTTTGAGCGGCTTCTTGCTGGCTTAAGTTCCAACTTTTCACGGCATCTTCGATTGCCATCATCAGTTCGGATCGCATTGTCATGTTGATTGCATCGGACTCGTTTTTTTCGAGAACGAACCAAACATTGTCAAATGCTTCAATCTTGATCATATTATCCCTTTCCTATCTGGCGAAATCGGATTGCTGCCAAATCAATATCGCGCTGCGCTGTTTTCTGCGTTTTCTTTTGAAACGCGTGCAGCACGTAAATTTTCGTACCTATATTTGCCACATAGATGACGCGAAAAACACCCGCCCTTTCTTTCACGCGGATTTCGCGGACGCCTTTGCCAATTGTGGCCATTGGCTTCCAGTCCACAGGATCTCGGCCCATTTGAACGCGGTCTAATTCGCGGCCAGCTTCGCGCCTCGCATCTTCCGGGAAGTCTTGCAGACGTGAAAGACTGTCACCCAAAAAGGAAATAGGCTTGCGTAAATCCATCGAAACAAAATGTATCAATTTTGATACGGAACGTCAAGTGCAACATTCAGCTGATTTGAAAATTAAGAAAAAGCAGTGGGGGCAAATCCAACATTCCAACCTCAAATATCCCCGCTTGCCAACACCAAATTTCCTGCCTATACCCGCGCCAATTGGCCTCGCTGTTTGCGGGGCCTTCGCTCTAAATGGGGCGGGCGGTTAGCTCAGTTGGTAGAGCAGATGACTCTTAATCATCGGGTCGCAGGTTCGAATCCTGCACCGCCCACCATTTCTTCTTGGCCCTACTTGCTGTAGGCTCAAATGCATCATGACAAATAGCAATAATCCCCACTGGGTCTATAACCAAACCATCAAGATGTTCGCGGCTGATGCGTCTCCGCCATTCGAAGACGACAGCGAACTGATGCGCCATTGGGGCAAGGTTTATGGGGTCGATAATGATGTGGGCACGATCCGCTCCATTTTGGTGCACAGGCCAGGGGCGGAGATGAACATCGTCGATGCCAAAAAGCGCATTGCTGAAATTGGCTCTTATGGGGATATGGAGAAGGGTTGGTATTTCCAATCCGACACACCGCCCGATATTCCGAAGATGCAGAGCCAGCATGATGCGATGGTGCGCGCGTTAGAAAGCGAAGGCATTGAGGTGCATCATGTTGAGGGCGTTGACC
>JAYVPZ010000246.1:0-6855 GCA_043757105.1 Aestuariivirga sp.
TTGCCAGAAGGCGCAGTTTTGCCAATCGTGCCTGCACAAGACGGATAAACATAAAACGCGCCTTCAGGAGTGGCACAGCTCAAACCCTTGGTTTGGTTGAGCATGGACACCACCAAATCACGGCGCTCTTTAAAAATCTTGTTGTGCTTTGGGATAAAATCCTGTGGCCCATTGAGCGCTTCAACCGAGGCCCATTGCGCAATGCTGGACGGGTTTGAAGTTGATTGCGATTGCAACTTGGCCATTGCCTTGATCAGCACCTCCGGCCCCGCCGCATAACCAATGCGCCAGCCCGTCATGCAATATGATTTTGAAACACCGTTCATCGTCAATGTGCGCTCATAAAGCGATGGCTCAATTTGCGCAGGCGTCACAAATTTGAAATCATCATAAACCAGATGCTCATACATATCATCGGTCAATACCCAAACATGCGGATGATTCACCAACACATCCGTCAGCGCCTTCATTTCCGAATGCGAATAAGCAGCGCCTGATGGGTTTGATGGCGAGTTTAAAATCAACCACTTGGTTTTTGGCGTAATTGCCTTTTCCAAATCCGCTGCTTGCAGCTTAAAGCCCTTGGCCGCATCTCCTTGAACAATCACAGGCTTGCCACCAGCCAGCATCACAATATCAGGATAGCTCACCCAATAAGGGGCTGGCACGATCACTTCGTCACCAGCGTTCACTGTGGCCATGAGTGCGTTAAACAAAACCTGCTTGCCGCCCGTGCCCACAGAAACTTGCGATGGTTTATAATCTAAATTGTTATCGCGCTTGAATTTGGCACAAATCGCTTTTTTCAGTTCAGGAATGCCGTCCACAGCCGTATAGCGCGTCTTGCCGTCATTGATCGCTTTAATGGCAGCGTCTTTGATGTTGCGCGGCGTTTCAAAATCAGGCTCCCCAGCAGCCAAGCCAATCACATTTTTACCCTCGGACTGCAAAACTTGTGCCTTGGTGGTGATGGCAATGGTGGCCGATGGCTGAATGCGGTTGAGCGAGTCTGAAATAAAGCCCATAAAAATCTCCTGAATATGAGCGTTCTACTAGGGCTTGCCAACAAAAGCCGCAAGCATCAATCCGCCACATGAATTGCTTTTCAATTCGTGGCATGCTGGCACAATGGATACAATGAACATCAAAATCATCGGCGGCGGCATTGCAGGGCTGGCCAGCGCCATTGCTGTGGCCAATGCAGGCGGCAAAGCAACCGTTTTTGAAAAAGCCGCTAGCTTTGAACCCATCGGCGCAGGGCTACAGATCGGCCCAAATGCCGCCCGCGCCTTGCAAACCCTGGGAGCGTGGCATGCCATAAAGCCATTCACTTATGCCCCACCTGAAATTCACATGCGAGATGGGCAAAGCGGCAAAATTCTCAAGCGACTGACTTTAGGAAAAACATTCGAGCAGCGCTTTGGCCTGCCTTACCTCACAGCGCACCGCGCCGATTTGCACCGATCGCTATTGGAAGTTGCTCAATCAAACCCAAATATCGACATCGTTACAAAAGTCGAAGTGGAAAATCTTCTCACTGACGGTTTTGACGGCATCATTGCTGCTGACGGCGTTTGGTCAAAAGCCCGAGAAAATCTGTTCCCGGGAAGCCAAGCTATCACAACGAGCGACACATACTTCCGAAGTCTAATGCCAATGCCTAAAAGCACGAGCGACATCAATTTTCAATGCGTCAATCTTTGGTTCTATCCCGGTGGGCATGTTGTGCACTATCCAGTAGGTTATCCGACTCAACTTAACCTCATTGCAATAACCAATGGAGACGAACCAAAAACATTTTTCAAAGATGCCAGCTATGAACTGCAAAGGGTGATGGCATTATCAGACCAATTTACCAGATGGCAGTCCGCCTACGTAGCGCCACTCAAACAATGGCACAGAGACACTATCACTTTGATCGGAGACGCCGCTCACGCAACACTACCCTATTTGGCGCAAGGTGCGGCCATGGCGTTGGAAGACGCGGCAGAATTGCAGGAGCAACTAAAATCGGGATTGAAATTTTCAGACATGTCTGAGAAATTGGCCAGCCACCGGATTGCGCGTGTCACGCGCCTGCACAACAGTTCAGTTCGAGCCGGAAATATCTATCACTTTAAAAGTCCAATTGCCTATCTGCGAAATTTAGTTTTAAGCCAAGTGCCGCCAAAAATCTTTCAATCACAACTGAATTGGATCTACGATTACATCAAATGAGACTGGCAAATAATTGCCAGCCTCGATTGTCAGGTGAATTGATTTCAGTCAGAGCGCTGACTTCTTCAATTTGATTAGTTTTTTCCACCACTTTGTCTGATGGTAGGTTGGCGATATTTCAAATTTCTGCTCCCTTCTTCAAGGGCAGGTGGCTGCTCCAAATAGCAGGCAAATCTTGGCTTTACATAAGCTACTGCGGCAAGCACCACGCCTCCAGATCTCTTTTTTCCAACACAGGTAACAATTGCGGCGCAGTTATTGTCTTCACCATTAGACATCCAAAGCGGACGACCATAGCGTTCAATATGCTGTTTGCAGCAAGCAACGACTTTACCTTTAGTGTTTCCATGGCACTCATCAACAATTGAAGCATTTGCTTGGCCAGTAAAGCCAGACATACCTAAGCCAGCAAAGCCAGCAAATGCAAAAGCCAGAGCGGTATTACGTGGGTTAATAAACTTAATCATGATATTCTCCTTTGGGTTAAGCCATCATGGCTGATCGATGTCCAAACAATGGCATTCTTTGGCTGAGCCAATGCTGAATGGGACGTTCATCTGAAATTCAGGAAAATCCACAAGTGTCACAGAACGTTTTGGAATAATAAGCGTTTTTAAATCGTAGCTGTCATATGACAATTCTGTCGCCAGAAAAAACTACGGAGGTTTTCTATGAAAATTATATCTGCATCGCTTATTGCATTAGCTTTCGCCGCTACCACTGCTTTTGCTGCAGGAACTGCGCCAACAACATCTGTAACGCCAACAGCGCCAGCAGCGCCGCTAAAATCAATGACAGCCCCGACCCAAATGCATTGTAAAGTTGGTCAGGTCGTCAAGTCTGTGAAAAAATATGGTCACATGAAGAAAATGTGCGTGAAAGCCACTGCAGGAATCATTCCGGATGATGAGCTTTATGCACAGGGTTATTTGCTTGCCAAAACCGGCGAATATGATTGGGCATTGAGTGCATTCAACGCCATGACAAACAAACAAACCCCTGAAACATTAACGATGATCGGTTATAGCAACCGCAAGGCGGGCCGCCTCGAAATCGCCGTTTCTTTTTATGACCAAGCTTTAGCCATTCAACCTGACTATGTGAAAGCCCGCGAATATTTAGGCGAAGGTTATGTCGCTGCTGGTCGCCTCGATCTCGCTAAATTGCAATTGGCCGAAATTGCCAAACGCGCTGGCACAGCGTCAGAAGAATATATTGATCTGGCAAAAGCCATCAACGGCCAAACTGAAAACTTATAACTATTTTGGGGGCGTGAGCCATGAAACCTGGCCACGCCCCCAATCTCCGAGTCCTAACCGCGTCGCAAGCGCCTGCACTAAAATTTTCAAATCATTTTCCAGCGTCCAAGGCGGGTTAATGATGATCAACCCAGAGCCCGAAAGTCCACCCTGCGCAAACGCTGCCTTAACGCGCAATTCAACGTGAAGCATATTTGGAATATTCAAAGCCTTCATCGTGTCAGTAAAGTTCAATACAAACTCCTCGGTCGTCACCGGATACCAAATGATGAACACCGCTGTTGCCATACGTCGATAGCCAAACTTGATCGCTTGGGCAACGCGCAACGTTTCGTCTAAAACTTCAAAAGGTGGATCGATAAGCACCAGCCCACGCCGTTCTTTGAAGGGCAACTGTGCTTTCACAGCTTCAATAAAATCAAGCTGAGTTATATTCACTTGTCGGTTTGCAGCATAGACTTGGCGCAGCTCTGCAACATCAACCGGATGTAACTCATTAGCAATCAAATGGTCGCCTGCCCGCATCATTTGCAAGACAATTTCTGGCGAACCCGGGTAATAGCGTCCATTGCCATCTGAATTCAGCGTCGCTAAAATACTGCGGTAGGGGCTCAATACCGCCTCAACCTCAGGTGAAAAATCGTCATCCAATTTGGCAATGCCACCTTGCCATTCACCAGTCTTGGCAGCTTGAACACCTTCAAGGTCATAGCGCCCAATTCCCGCATGCGCATCCAAAACAGCAAAAGGCTTTTCCTTAGCCGTCATTAATTCAAGCACGCGCGCCATCACAGCATGTTTTAAAACATCACCATGATTGCCAGCATGAAATGCATGTCGATAATTCATGTGTTGCCCCTTAGTCTGCCATTCTCCAATCGGTCAACCCTCCTCAAATGGTTAATCTCCCATAAACCTTTTGCATCCAAACGAACTGATGAAAAAATGAATTGAGAGCAAAATCAATGATTAAGAAATTTACGATTGGTGCACTGGTTATGATGTCCGGAACAGCGTTTGCAGAAAATCAATCACCTTGGTTTGGCGGCGATGCATCGCCGCCCCAACAAATTGCGACAACCATTTCAGCAAGTGAGCAAGAAGTTTCTGCTAAAAATGTCGACTGCGCAATTTATAATTGCACGACTTTGGTAAATATTGCTAAACCGGAACAGAAAAGCGCTTCTAATCCTTAATCCTGACACAAGATTGGTTTTTGTAGGCTTATCCAACTGGGGATTTTACAACGATGACGACGAAAACACAGATTTTTTTTATGTTGGCTGCGACATGGGCTTTAAGCGCGTGCACAGGCATGAATGTATTCAAGGACTCAAGCGCACCCCAGTCGGGAATTTCAGCACCTCCTCCTGCAGCGTTGGCTCCAGACCCAATCGATACAGCTCTCCCGACTTCCCTGAGTGCGCCTCAAATTAAAACAGTTTTAAGTGGCAAAAGCTGGGCTTGGACTGGCCCTAAAAACAGCGGCGTAACACTTTATGCCTCAGACGGTACGTCGTTGGTTCAAGTGAATGGCAAGGGCACAACCAGTGGAAAATGGACGACCAAGAACGGCCAGCTATGCGAAAGTTTCTCGCCAGCAAGTTTCTTGCCGCAAGGCGTTCCAATGAATTGCCAAACATTTTCAGGCGCGGCAGGCAACTACCGTGTCGGTCAAGCCAACTTTAAAATCGCTTCATAGCCACAACCACATTCTTGCCATAAACGGGCCTCTGTCTTGCCTTTCAGCAGCTGCATAAACCGCGTTTGGAGAATGATCATGGCCACTTACATTACCCGTAGATCGGTGATTCTTAGCGCAATTTCACTTGTCGCATTGGCTGCAACTGCCCGTGCAGATGGTGAACACCCTTTTTATGGTGGCGGTAGTAGCGACTTCATTGGTGATCCAGCGCTGCTGCCTCCACCAGAATCTCCAACTGATTTTCCAATTCAGAGTTTCGAAAATCAGATCCCGCAAAGATTTCGCAAGCAGCAAGTCACATATGGAACCCAAGAAAAACCGGGTACGGTGATTGTCGATCCACAAAATCGCTTCCTCTATTTTATCTTAGGAGACGACCAAGCCATTCGTTACGGCGCAGGCGTAGGCCGAGAAGGTTTTGCTTGGTCAGGCCAAGCCATTGTCGGGCTTAAACGTCGCTGGCCCCGCTGGTTGCCACCTCAGTCAATGGTCGAGCGCGATGTGCATGCAGCTAAGTGGGCAAATGGAATGCCAGGCGGTCCGGAAAACCCTTTGGGAGCCCGCGCCTTATATCTCTATGCCAATGGCGAGGACACGCTCTTCCGAATTCATGGTACAAATGAACCTCAATCAATTGGCAAAGCCATGTCCTCGGGGTGTGTGCGGATGTTGAATGAAGATGTGGCTGATTTGTTCGAGCGCGTGAACAAAGGCACCCGCGTGGTTGTGCTGGGTTCTGGCGACCTGTGATCAATCCCAGTCTTGATAGCAAGTGCAGCTTGTGGCACATGCCTTAATATGATGGCGAAAAACATTATGACGATTCTGAAACTAACGGCCGCCGCAAGTTGTCTGGCGTTTGTTGTTGGCTGCGCATCATCGCCCAATGGCGTGCGCATTACCAACAATGGCACATCGGCAACATCATCCAAGGAAGGTGCTGCTATCCGCAACTTATCAAGTGCAGAAATCAGCACAGTGGTGGTCGGCAAATCGTTCCAATTCACACGCTCTAGCAATACAGGATTTGTAGTTTATAACGCCGATGGCACGCTAGATATAACGGATGATCAAAAAGGCGCTGTTAAAGGCACATGGAGCACAACAGGCAACCAATATTGTGAATCCTACGGTGCTGCTCCGCAAGAATGCGGCGTGTTCAAATTTACCGGTGATGCATATTTCGCTGCAAATTCTCGGCTTGTTGAGATGAAGGTATGATCACTCCCGCCTTCGCGGGAGTGATCATCTAATAAAAATTCTCTTATTGCGCAGGCATTTTGCCATGTGGAGTCAAACCATCTACCACTTGTGGCAACACCTGTTGCAAGCGCTGCATAATCTCGTCTGGCGTCAAACCAGTTTGCTTAGTCAACATGTCAACAATATTTGGCGGCAAAATTTTTGATATCTGATCGCCGCTGATTGGAGAGTTCGTTCCCGTGCCAACCCAGCTCTTAGCAACATCGCCAAGTCCGCCTTTGCTCATTTGGTCAACTAAGCCGCCCAAACCACCCGCCATACCGCCCGGAACCTGAGCAGCGCCTGTGCCAGTTGAAAGACCTTTTACAAACTCACCAATCTTGTCGCGGTTTTGATAACCAGCAACTGCAACTAAACCCAACAAAGCACCCCAAGAAGGCATTCCGGCCATGATATTTCCCTTTCAATTGT
>JAYVPZ010000247.1:0-1774 GCA_043757105.1 Aestuariivirga sp.
GAGGTGCCGGTGGGTGCCGTGATTGTGGGTGCCAACGGCATAATCATAGCCAAAGCTGGAAACCAAACGCTGGAACTCAAAGACCCCACAGCCCATGCCGAAATTCTGGCCATTCGTGGTGCCGCAAAAATGCTAAAGTCCGAACGCCTCATTGATTGCGATCTCTACGTGACCCTAGAACCATGTGCTATGTGCGCCGCTGCCGTTTCCTTTGCGCGGATCAGGCGGGTTTACTTTGCAGCGAGTGATGAAAAAATGGGAGCAGTCGAACACGGCCCGCGTTTTTTCAAACAACCCACCTGCCACCACGAGCCAGAAGTCTACAGTGGAATTGGAGAAGCTGAAGCAAAAACGATGTTAAAACACTTTTTCAAGTCTCGGCGTTAAGCCAATGATTTGACTCTTAAATCCAATGACCACTTCAACCTGTCCTTTGCAGGCTCGCAAGCCGCAAAAATCTCTCGCACCTTAAAAAAATCTCCTGCACCAAAGTGATCAACTTCGGGTGAAATATAAATTTCAGGCGGATTCTGGATGCGCCGCAATTCCGCTAGTTCATTGAACATGATAAGCAACGAACCGACCGCAAGTTCAATGTTGGAAGGATGAGCGCGGCTGATGGTTTTAGGTTTCCCCGTCACATCGATGGCCACCACCAAATCCATGCCTTCGGTCACATGATTAAATGGCACGGGATTTTTAACGCCACCATCCACATGAATCCGGCCATTGATCCGCGGCGCAGCAACCAATCCTGGAATGGCGATCGACGCACCAACAGCTTGCAAAATTGAACCGGAGGTCAAAACAACTTCTTCCATCCGCTCAAAATCAACCGTTATCACCTTGAGAGGAATTTTTTGGTCTTCCAACATCTGCGGTAAATGATCGGGCAGGGCGATATCAGCCAGTTTTTGGCCTTCAAGTTGCAGTGACAGTAAGCCCTTTAATGAAAAAAGATCACCAAGTTTAGATTGCTTTGCACCAAAAATATGCCGCGCCATTTCCATTTTGTTAGACAGCAAACGCAATGCATGTTCACGAATTTCGCGAGCGCTCATACCTCCAGCATAGCAAGCGCCCACCACCGCGCCCATGCTGCAACCGGCAATCACCGATGGCTTTATGCCGAGTTCATCAAACGCTTCAAGCATCGGAATATGGGCCAAGCCCCGCGCGCCGCCGCCGCCTAACGCCAAGCCAATCTTCAACTAAACCGCCCGCCAGCCAATATCGCGGCGACAAAAACCTTCCGACCAATCAATTTTATCAACTGCTGCATAAGCCTTCATTTGGGCATCGCTTGGGCTTTTGCCAAGGGCTGTCACATTCAAAACGCGCCCACCATTGGCCACGATGATCTCGCCATCAAGTGCCGTGCCGGCGTGAAACACTTGAACGTCTTTACCAAAATCCTGATCCAAACCATTGATATGACTGCCCTTAACCACATCGCCGGGATAACCCTTGGCGCACAAAACAACAGTCAGCGCAGTTTCGTCGCGCCAGCGTACCGACATTTTATCCAGCGTGCCGTCAACGCTGGCGATTAGCAATGTGAGCAAATCATCTTTGAGCCGCATCATCAAAACCTGTGTTTCTGGATCGCCAAAGCGGGCATTATATTCAATCAGCTTCGGCCCATCGCGAGTCAAAATCAGCCCCGCATAAAGTACACCTTTGTAGGGGTGCCCCATCGAGGCGAGCGCAGCCACAGTGGGCTTGACGATCTTTTCCAGAACCTCAGTGCACAAAGCTTCGGTCATGCATGGTG
>JAYVPZ010000248.1:0-6779 GCA_043757105.1 Aestuariivirga sp.
CGTCTAGTCTCTACACCTTCCCGTTCCCGGGCTTGGCTCGGGATTGGCACCGATATTACTACCGAAAGCGTTCCCCGAATTTGGGCAGTTCTACTCCCAACGTTTCCGATGAGGCACTCAAAATCTTTAAGTCCGTTGCGGCTACCATTACGCCACGCCCGCACAGGCTCCTTATTGCGGGAAGTTGTCATTCTTGCAAGGGGATGACTACGATTGTTTGGATTGTTGATTTGGTCGCGGCCTGCGTACATTTATAGCCGACGCATCGAGATTAGTTTTGATATGCGACGCATAGTAATTCTCAATCATTTCAACTGACGTTCGACAATTCTTCGCAACTTGGTAGATGTCTGCACCTTCCATCAGGCGCATGCAGATGTATGTGTGTCGGAGGCTATATGCAGTCCGCCTTCTGCCATCTCGATCAATCTTCAAATTTTCATCATCAAGAATCGTATTAAATAAATCTCTATGAGGTTTTGGGAATATGAGTGCATCGGGTTTTGGTTTGTTGCGCTCTTTTAGTCGCTCAAATGGACGCACCGCACCTACGGTGCTTTTGCAGTATCCCACACCCCTCTTCCCACGAACCTCAATGACAAGAATGGTTTCGTTTGTGCCTTCGTCAAATTCGATTACTACGTCGCGATATTGAAGCCTTGCCGCCTCGTCTGGCCGTAGGCCAGTGTTAGCGAGGAAAAGGACATATTCATGCACTTGGTGGCATTCCCACTCCCAGCGCTTGCCCTTGGCCGCTTGCGCGTGTTTACGGGTAGCGGTGTAGAGCTGCTTATATTCTTCAGGTGAAAACCATGCCCGATGGTCTAACTTGCCCGAAGATTTATATGGCACCGACAAATCAGGCAGGCTTTCAAGCCAGCCATGCCGAATAGCCGACTTGAGAACTTGGCGAAGTGCAACGAGTTCTTGATGCATGGTGCTGCGGGCTGGAGGCCCTTTTGTTTTGGAATGCTCTCGACGGTACATGCGGTATTCTTGCACGGTGCCAGATTTAATCTCAGAAAGTCCTTTACTCCCAAAATAGGGGATTAGATGAAGGTTGATACGTTCCTCTTGGCTTTCTATGTACTTGGGGCTTCGTTGGCCTTCGTTGATCACAGAAAATTCTTTTATGAATGCCTCTGCCGCAGATTTGAATGACTTTTCGTTCGGCATTTCACCACGTTTAAGTTTCCCGTGGAGTTCAAGATACCAATCTTCGGCAAAGTCTTTTGCTTTGGCCAGACTGTCTTCGCCAGTAGATTTTCTGCGGTTCTTTCCAGACAAATATGTTGAGCATTGCCAGCACCCACTATTGGGTCGCCGGTACACGTGTAATTTGCCGCCTAGTAGTGCGTGAGTGACAGTCTTATCGGACATCAAGTCCACCTTCAGCTTTACAAATCAAAATGTGTAAGAGTTGTGTAAGCCTAGCAGAATTGAAGTTAAATTTCTATCTAATTGTTTTTGAACGTATTAAATGTGTAAATCGATAATACCTCACCGATTTTAAGTCCGTTGCGGCTACCATTACGCCACGCCCGCACATCAATGTGCGCCCCTGATAGGCGAACCTACATGTGCTTGACAAGCACTTCGCGCGGCATGATCTTACAGTCCAGCACAATTGAGTAAAAAATGGATCAGATTTTCAACCCATCCTACGTTCCCGCCCACATGGCTTATGTCGTGATCGCGGTTTCATACTTCCTCACCAATATGTTTTGGCTGCGGGTATTGGCCGTTGTTGGCCTGTTTTTGGAAATTGTTTATTTTAATCTATCTGGAAACGGCTATCCCGGCCTGCTTTGGGATACGATCTTTATCTTGATTAATCTGTACGAATTAATCTGGCTGCTGCGTGATCGAATCAACGCACGACTCCCCGCCGAAGAAGCCCCGGCCCTGCGCCAAGCGTTTGAAGGTCTAGATGATTCGCAAATTGCTAAGCTTTTACGCGCCGCTGATTGGAAAGACTGTGCCGTTGGAGAAATTTTAACAAGACAGGATGCCCCTGTGGATTCTTTGTATTTCCTCTATAAGGGCCGAGCCATAGTTGAGGTGGACGGCTCATTCATCACCTATCTCGAAAGCGGGTCATTTGTCGGCGAGATTGCCTATCTCACTGGAAACCCTGCCAACGCCAAAGTCACGATTGAAGAAACATCGCGTATTTTGGTTTTTTCAAAAATGAGATTAGCCAAGGTGGTGGCACGCGATCGGCAACTTAATGGGATTCTCTACCAAGTGTTAGGCCGCGATCTTGCCCAAAAAATGCGCCGCTCAAACTCGCGCAAAGTATTTGAAGATCAACCTGTCAGACCTTAAATGCTAACGCCACCAGAACCAAATAGGTGAATTGGTGTAAAGCTTGATCCGCGCTTAAGGCCCACCAAAACTTTGCATCTTTCGTGCCCCACCTGAAATATTTGACGATGTTCTCTTTAGAAAAATCCACATGGTAGTGAATCACGAAATCCAGAGCGGCCAATCCAAACACTAATAAAATTGGAAACCCCGCAAATAAAAACACAATGAAAGTTCCAATACCGTGCAAGCCGGAATGAACTATACCAAGCCAATCTCCATAAATCGATTTGCTTTCTACCATTCCTAAAGTTTGCATCGGACCATCACAAACGAAATGTTTGAGCTGCAAAAATGCGACCAATGCAAGTGTAGTTGTTATGAAGAAACTGTTCATTGAACGATAGGTTCTACCCTCGGCAACAGCGCTTGCCAAGCGCGAAACACCAGTCTAAAACTCGAAACAGGGGGCTCTAAAGAGTTGGAGTCGAGGCAATGAGCAAACATATATTTGCTGCATTTATTTTGGTTTTTGTTTCATTGGCGTCGCCGGTCATGGCAGAGTCTATTGCCAATGTCGTTGCAGTCGTGGGTAACCCCACTTCTTCAGGCCCCGGCGGAAGCCGAACCTTATCAGCTGGTAACGCAATTTTTGAAAACGACAAAATAACGGTCGGATCAGGTGGTAATGCGCAAATTTTGTTTACGGACGGAACCAAGCTGGTTGTTGGTCCCAATTCTTCACTTCTAATCAATAACTACTTGATGCGCGGCAGCAGCAATACAGCACAGGACTTTTCAATAAAAGCTTTGCGTGGGACATTTCGATTCATAACAGGTAAAAGCCCCAAGAGCGCTTACAAAATTCAAACTGCAAATGCGACAATCGGAATTCGCGGAACAGCATTTGATTTCTGGGTGCAAAATGTAACTGGCGTTGCGCTGCTCAAAGGTAAAGTTAGGCTCACGAATACGGCTGACAAACAACGTCGTCATGCATTTGTTGATTTGAATCAAAATTGCGAAGTCGGAACGACCGAGAATGCTTCGGCACAAAAGATAAAAGCTGAGCTTGCGGGTCGTCGCTTAAAAAACCACCTTCCCTATATCGTCAACCAATCTTCACTCAACAAGAACTTTAGATTGGATGTGAGTAACTGTAAAAATGCGCTAGCTGCAACTGAAGATTCAGATCAAGGTCAAGGGAACGTAGCACAACCGCAACCAGGGCAAAGACCAAGCTTATGCAATCGGACTGTCTGTTAACAATCACATGCGAGTAATTTGCAAGAGAAAATTTGATCATTTCGATTTTACTTGGAATTATGAGCAAGCAGACTTTTTGTCCAATTCAGTATGATCGGTAAACATAGCGCTCAGGGTTTGATGATCGGTGTTTTAGCAACACTCTTCTTTTTGTCGGTTCGCGTTATAGATCCGACTACTATCGCAACTTTACGCGGCGCTGGTTTCGATACTTTACAAAGAATTTGGCCCCGCGAAAACGCCAACACCCAACCCGTACGCATCGTCGACATCGACGAAGCTTCACTCAAAAAACTTGGCCAATGGCCTTGGCCGCGCACAGAGCTCGCAAAGCTGGTTGATGAGCTCAACGAATTGGGTGCCGCTGCCATTGCCTTCGATATCATTTTCCCAGAGCCAGACCGTATGTCGCCGGATCGTATTCTTGAAGACCCTGCTGTCAAACTGGCCCTCGGTTCATCTGGCCCTGCAGCACCGATGGTTTTGCCAAACAATGACACGATATTTGCCAAGGCCATTTCCGGTCGCCCCGTCATTTTGGCTTTTGCAGGCAGCACAAGCGCAGTTGACCTTCCGATTCCACCAAAAGCTGGTTTTGCACAAACTGGTTTGCCAGCCTTGAATGCAGTACCTTTAATTGATCATGTTATTCAAAATCTTGGCGTTCTGAATCAAGCCGCTTCAGGCCTCGGTGACATCAATCTCGATTTGCGCGCTGAACAAGGCATCGCCAGACAAATCCCCCTCATTCTCTCAGACGGAAAAACTTTTTATCCCAGTCTGGTTCTCGAAGCTCTCCGCGTCGCTCAAGGCGTTGATACAATTGTTGTCAATGCGTCTCCAGATACCGAGGGTGCCATAGACTCTCTTCGCGTCGGTCAAATCGAATTTCCGGTTGCTGATAATGGGCAACTTTCAATTTATTATAGTCCGGACTCACCCAAGCTATATATCTCAGCCGCGCAAGTTATTAGCGGCACAGCGAGAGAAGAGCTTCGCCCAAAGATTTTGGGCCATATAGTTTTAATCGGCACATCGGCTATTGGCTTGCTCGACACCAGAACCTCAAGTCTCGGCGAAGCTATCCCTGGTGTTTCAGTTCATGCGCAAGCGCTGCAGCAAATCATGTCGGGCGCTTTTCTAAATCGCCCAGAATGGGCAGCAGCGTCTGAATATGTTTTTGTTGGGCTAACTGGGTTGCTGATTTCTCTCGGCATGGTTTTGTTTCGTCCCCTTCCTGTTGTCTCCAGCCTGTTCGTAATTTTGGGACTGCTCGCTTTTATGGCCGCCTATGCCTTTCGAAATTTTGGGGTGCTTATTGACATCACTTTTCCAATTCTAGCCATCGCAACGATATTTCTAACAACCATTGCTTTCAAACTTTTGATAACGGACCGTGAAGGCAGACAGCTTCGCAATGTGTTCAGCCATTATGTAGCCCCGTCCATTTTGGCAGAAATCGAAAATAATCCTCGATCTTTGAAACTGGGTGGTGAAATCCGCGATGTCACGGTTCTGTTTGTCGACATTGAGAATTTCACGCGCTTTGCCGAGAGCTTAAAACCCGAAGTTTTGGTGGGTGTTGTCAATAATTTGCTCAGCACATGCAGCGCCGGAATTTTGGTAAAAGGAGGCACAATCGATAAATTTATTGGTGATGCGGTCATGGCGTTCTGGAATGCCCCCATCTCCCAAGCTGACCACCAATATTTGGCTAGCTGCGCAGCCCTGGAAATCCAAGCTCGAATAAAAGAATTCAATAGAGACGAAGCCAACAAATCATTGCTGGATCCGCACGGGCTGTGGCCGGTTGCTGTGCGCGTTGGCCTTGCCAGCGGGCCAGCGATTGTCGGCAATATGGGTTCACTTGAACGCTTCGATTATTCCGTTTTAGGCGAGACGGTAAATCTGGCCTCTCGCGCCGAAGGCATATGCAAAAACGTTGGCCACAACATCATCATCGCGGGAGAGCTGCAAACCAAAACAAAAACTTTAGCCATCCTTGACGCTGGTGCGGTGCAAGTGCGTGGCAAGTCACACAAAACACCAATCCACTTGGTTCTGGGAGATGAAATCACAAAGCAAGCGTCTGTGTTCCAATCCTTTGACGCGCAGTATCAAGCAATTGTAAAAAGGTTGTTGGCAAAAAAACCAAACTCTACTCTCAAAAGCCAGATAAATTTGGTCAAAACCCAAAATCCACTGCATGCAGATCTTTTGGAAAAACTCTCAAGCCGAATTGCTGACTACGAATAACTCATACATCAGGCAGTCGCCCGGTCTCCAATAGGCGGGCTAAACTGCAGTCCCATATCCCATGGCAGATAAATCCACGTGTCTTGACTTACTTCAGTTACAAAGGTGTCAACCAGTGGCCTGCCCTGCGGCTTTGCATATACGGTCGCAAAATGCGCCTTTGACATCATTTCGCGCACCACTTTAGCCGTGGCCCCGGTATCCACCAAATCATCGACAATCAGAACACCAGCGCCTTTGTCAGACCCAATAATCTCTGGCGAAACTGGTTTTAAGACAGAAATCTCACCTTGCTTGTCATATTCGTAGGAAGCCACGCACACGCTCTCGATCACCCGAATGCCAAGCTCACGTGCTACAATAGCCGCCGGCACCAAACCACCGCGGGTGATGGCCACAACTGCCCTAAATGGCCCAGCCGACGAAAGCCGCCAAGCTAAGGCCCGCGCATCACGGTGAAACTGATCCCAAGATACGGGAAAGCTCTTTTGCCATTTTTCGTCCATAACCTAATCCTCAGAAACCACTTATCTGCCTGTTCTATGCCTTTTCGGCTAATTCAGTGCAATGGCAAGCATTTGATCAACACTTGTTTCATACTTTACAGCGAATATGCGCTCAACAACACGGAACCTAGGTTGAACCCATGATTGACGCGCTGATTAACGCTTTTGAAATTGCTAACATTGAGGTGTTGCATGTCGCAATGCCCGAAGCGATCATCAAAGATGTCTCGACGGCTTTGTTGCGCAGATGGAATTGCCAGAAGTCTGAAGTTATTGGCAAGCCTCTCATGAAATTTGGCACTGGCCTCGTGTCGGCACGCCATATTGAAAATGAAGAAGCATCCGCCGAAATCGAAATCACCTACACGCCTCCACTCGGCAGCTATGTGAAATCATTATTTCGCAGCCAGAATTGGGGCGATGCTGATAATCAATCCATTTTGC
>JAYVPZ010000249.1:0-1765 GCA_043757105.1 Aestuariivirga sp.
CCTAAACCCACAAAATCAACTGCGGGTGACACCAAATCGTAAAGGCCGTAAGCCGCATAAACCACGCCAAAGCCCATCACTAACCCAGCGGCAGACAAAGCAGCCGGAACATAATCGACAACGTGTTGACCGCGCGAGCGGCGCACATATTCGCCTGCCACCACAAGGCCAGCCGCGATGAGCAGCCCAATCAAGACCCGCAAGATTGGCGAAATCAAACCTTGATCATGGGCATATTTGACAAACAACAATCCGGCCAGTGCCACAGCCACACCGCCAACCCATACAAACCAGCGCGAAGCCAAATTATGTTCGATGTCGCGGGGTGGTGTCAGTGAAGCAATCACGGGTGCTGCAATCTCAGCGGCGGCGGCGGCTTCCATTTTCTGAATTGGCGGTTCTGGTCTAACTTCTACTTTGGGCACAAGTGCTATGTCGTCAACCTGCGCTTTTTCAACAGACGGTGTTGCAGCAACAGCGCCAATAGTCATCCCGGCCAGCTGGCGCTTGATTTCATATATGCTGCGTTCCAAGCTTTGCGACTTGAAGAAACCAATAATGCCGAGGATAAAACCTCCAAGCACCACCCCAATGACCAAAAACCCTAATACTACGAAATCATCCATTTTTTTGCGACTCCCAGCCCCGCAATATTCTAGAAGAGTTGATCAGCAATGTCGAACATGACAAAAGACAAGACATGAAACCTCGTAGTGAAATTCAGACCTCGCTTGAGTCTGCTGATAAATTCAGATGGGACGTGGCCACAGGATTGACAGACTACAAAGCCGCCCTCGCCCGCATGGACGATGAGGTTGCTGCTATCGGCCAAGGCGCACAAGAACTCATTTGGCTGGTCGAGCACCCCCCGATCTACACAAGCGGCACGAGTGCTAAGCCTGCTGATCTCGTCGATGCAACGCGCTTTCCAGTTTATGAGACGGGTCGTGGTGGCCAATACACTTATCATGGCCCCGGTCAACGCGTGACCTATGTCATGTTTGATCTCAAAAAGCGCAGTAATGATGTGCGCGCCTTTGTGGCGGGGTTAGAGAATGTGATTATCGGCACGCTTGCCGAATTCAACATTGTCGGAGAACGCCGCGAAGACCGTGTGGGTGTGTGGGTTCGGCGCGGCTCGCGCGAAGACAAAATTGCGGCATTGGGCATTCGTGTTCGCAAGGGCATTACGTTTCACGGACTGTCAATTAATCTCAATCCTGATCTCACCCACTTCGCTGGAATAGTGCCCTGTGGGGTGACCGAACACGGTGTGACAAGTTTCGATGATCTTGGCATCAGCGTGAGAATGAGTGAACTTGACGTTGCCTTGAAATCTCAATTCTCAAAAATATTTGGCGAGAACGCGTTAGTGTAACTTGCTATGTTTCTATTACTTGGATTAAAGCTACCGTCTCGAAATAAAAAAGGATTCTGTCATGAAACTCTATTACGCTCCCGGCGCCTGCTCCATGGCTCCACACATTCTTCTCCATGAACTCGGCAAGAAATTCGCGATTGAAAAGGTTGATCTTGGCAACAAAAAAACCGAAGGCGGCAAAGATTTCAACAAGATCAACGCCAAGAGCTATGTGCCAACTCTTGAAATCAAAAAAGACGAAGTGCTGACAGAGGTTTCAACAATTCTGCAATTCCTGGCCGACAAAGCGAAAGCCACCAAGATGCTGCCAAAGGCCGGCACTATGGCCCGCTACCGCGCAATGGAAACATTGAATTTCATTGCATCAGAACTGCATAAAGGCAT
>JAYVPZ010000250.1:0-1761 GCA_043757105.1 Aestuariivirga sp.
ATGACAATCCGGTCTTCAAGTGAGAAGTGATTGTATTTTTGTTCCATAGCAACACCTTATCAGAGTGTTGCACTTCGTTTGTGAGTCTAGGGAATCCAGCTTTCTTACAACTTGAACAACTGAGCGCATGATTTATGTTGCAGCTGTGGTGGCAAATCCGAGTGAACGAAAGTATGTTTCTCAGAATTTCTCAAATCATCGAGGCGTTGGAACCCATTCAAAGAGGTGACTACTTTTTCGAGTTCATGGTTTCCTTAGATAGTAATCCAACAAAAAAGATGGTTTTTCAGGACATTGAATGTCACTTGGCTGATCTCCACGAAGATCAATGGAAGCTGCTTTTTCCGAATGTCGTCGAAAAATTCAGAAATGAACAGGCCGATCGAGGCTGGCAGCAAGCAATCAACACGTTGTATGAAGCGATCGCTTATTCATTCTTGAAAAGACATGGATTCAGCGAAATCCAATTTTTGCCGCGTCAACTGTCCAGACGCACACCTGATTTGCTTGCTTGGAGAGAGGGTCTTAAGTTTGCGATCGAGGTGAAAAACATCAATAAGTCGGACGCTCAGATTGAAGCGGAAAAAAATATGACTGTCCAATCTATGGGCCTGCCACTCGACGAAAAGTTTTTTGCGAAACTACATACCACTCTCAAAAGTGCCGCCGAGCAACTTGCATTTCAACCCTCCGATAAAAAAGTGATATTCCTCTTCCTTGCGTTTGATGACAGCTCAAATGAATATGTTATGGAGTATCTTTCTCAAATCACGTCGTGGCTTCAGAAGCACGATATGGTTGCCGATTTGTATTTTATTCACTGCCATCCTGCACATTATTTTGCTTCCTCCGTCTCAAAACCACCACATCTGATTGTTTGGTCGAGGGATAACGGTGGGCTTGTGGAAATGGCCTGAGCCGTGATAGGTCGCTTGCCAATTGTTCAACTCTCTAAGCCGTCACCCCAGCGTAGGCTGGGGTTCCGTTTTTTACGGTTTTACCTGTGGCTAGCGGGGTTCCCGCCTTCGCGGGAATGACGGCGTTGGGTGGGAATGACGACATAAAAATAGGGACGTATTAAAGTGACTACCAAATTCAAAATCAAAAAAGTCGTCCTCGCTTATTCAGGTGGGCTTGATACTTCGATTATTCTCAAATGGTTGCAGACTGAATATCGGGCCGAGGTTGTGACCTTTACGGCTGATCTTGGCCAAGGTGGTGAACTTGAACCGGCGCGCAAGAAGGCTGAGTTGATGGGCATTAAGTCGATCTATGTTGAAGATGTGCGCGAGGAATTTGTGCGGGATTTTGTGTTTCCAATGTTTCGCGCCAATGCTTTGTATGAAGGTGTGTATTTGCTGGGCACATCAATTGCGCGGCCTTTGATTGCCAAGCGCTTGATTGAGATTGCCGAAGAAACCGGTGCTGATGCCATTGCGCATGGGGCCACCGGCAAGGGCAATGACCAGGTTCGGTTTGAGCTGACGGCTTATGCGCTCAACCCAGATATTAAAGTGATTGCCCCTTGGCGTGAGTGGGAATTTAAAAGCCGCACGGATTTGATCAGTTTTGCTGAGCAACACCAAATTCCTGTGGCCATGGATAAGCGCGGCGATGCGCCATTTTCTGTGGATGCGAATTTGTTGCATTCATCATCTGAAGGCAAAGTGCTGGAAGACCCTTGGGAAGAAGCGCCGCCTTATGTGTATCAACGCACCATTGCACCCGAAGATGCACCAGATAAACCGACCTATATTGAAG
>JAYVPZ010000251.1:0-1760 GCA_043757105.1 Aestuariivirga sp.
GGTTAGGTTGATTGGGGTGAATTCCGTCACCACGCCAAAGGCGCGACGGATGTTGGCGTGGGAAAGGCTGGCGCGGGATTTGGATATGGCCAAGCTGCATGCGCTGACCAGAACCGTGAAGCTGGATGATGTACCAAAGGTTGCGGAAGAGATTGTGGCGGGCAAGGTGCGCGGGCGGGTTGTGGTGGAGTTGAACTAGCCTTCTCCACACCCAACATCCATAATTCCGTCATTCCGTGCAAGGGCCATGGCCTTTCGCGGCCCTTCCGCGAAAGGTTTGCCCGCGACACGGAATCCAGCTTTGGGAACCGCTCGTGCAGGAGCCAAAGCTGGATTCCAGATAAAGCGCTAACAATTTGCTGCGCAAATTACGCGCTTTTCTGGAATGACGGAGTTAGTGGGAGACGGGTTTCTACCCTTCAATCTTGCTAAAATCCGCAACCTCAGCCGTGGCTTCTCTAATTCTATTCAACAGCCGCAAGCGGTTCTCGCGGAAGGTGGCGTCTTTGTCGTTGACAATCACGCCGTCAAAAAATTCATCCACGGGCACGCGCAGCTTGGCGATGGCTTTCATGGCGCCTTCGAAATCTTCATGCTCCACCGCCTTGCGGGCCAAGGCCGAGGCTTGGGAGATGGCAGAGTGCAGCGCTTTTTCTTCGCCCTTGATGAGTTGGGCCGGGTTCACATCACCTGAATATTTTCTGTCATCTTTCTTTTCTTCGATGCGCAGAATGTTGGCGGCGCGCTTCACGCCCGCAAGAAGGTTTTTGCCATCATCAGTATCGAGGAATTTTGACAGCGCTTCCACTCGGCGCGTGACCATCAACAAATCATCCTGCCCGCCTAAAGCAAACACAGCGTCGATTAGATCATGACGCTTGCCTTGGTCTTTGAGATAGACTTTGAGGCGATCAGCGAAGAAAGCGAGGAGGTCTCTATTATCTTTAGACAATTTTGTAGCCACGTCGTCAGCCCAATCAGGAATCACACCTTGTTCCACATTGCTCGCGGCTTCTGCGTTTAATTTAATCAATATTTCAACGAGTCTTTCATGCGGAATAAAATTGTCAAAACTACCCAGGAGCGCACTACCTACTGCCATAGACTTCGTATAACCACTTTCATGTGCATCCCGAAGTGCGCGGGACAACGACGAACGAAGTGCAACTTTGCCAATATTTAGCCGGATGGTATTTTCAAGCACTGCGCGGATGACCCCCAGCGCAGCCCTCCTCAGCGCGTAAGGGTCTTTCGATCCTGTCGGCTTCTCATCGATGGCCCAGAAGCCTACCAGTGTGTCGAGCTTATCGGCCAGCGCCACAGCCTGCTCAATTTTCGAAACCGGAATTGAATCGCTCGGCCCTTGCGGCTTGTAGTGATCTCGAATGGCATCGGCCACTTCGGCATCAACACCTTGCTCCAGCGCTATATAACGGCCCATCAGGCCTTGTAGTTCAGGGAATTCTCCGACCATTCCAGTGACCAGATCGGCTTTGCACAGGCGTGCCGCCAATTGAGCCTTTATAACATCGGCGCCAATCGTCTTGGCAATTTCACCTGCGAGAATTTCGATACGTTTTACGCGCTCGCCTTGCGAACCGAGTTTTGCGTGGAAGGTGATTGAATCAAGCTTCGGCAATAAATCTTCGAGCTTTACCTTGCGGTCTTGATCCCAGAAGAATTTAGCATCGCTCAAACGTGCGGCGATCACTTTATTATTGCCGTGGATGATGGTCTTGCCGCCATCGCTTGCAATAGTG
>JAYVPZ010000252.1:0-6717 GCA_043757105.1 Aestuariivirga sp.
AGATGCAGCTGCTGCCGCCAGCGCGTTGCCACCTGTGCCGGGTCGGCTTGAAACCCTGGCAATCGCTGGCCAGCCTTTGGTAGCCATTGACTACGCCCACACACCCGATGCGCTTGAAAAGGTGTTGCTGGCATTGCGCGGTGTGGCGCACAGCCGGGGCGGCCAGCTGTGGTGCCTGTTTGGCTGTGGCGGTGACCGCGATAAAGGCAAGCGCTCATTGATGGGGGCTGCCGCAGCGAAACTAGCCGATGTGGTTTATGTGACCGATGATAATCCGCGCTCAGAAGACCCTGCACAAATTCGAAAAGAGATTTTATCTGCGATTCCGAAAGCGCAAGAGATTAGTGATCGTGCGAAAGCGATTGCAGTCGCAGTTGTTGCTTTGAACCAGGGCGACATTTTGCTGGTGGCAGGCAAGGGCCATGAGGAAGGCCAGACTGTGGGCAGCACTGTTGTTCCATTTCGTGACCATGATGCTGTGAAAGCCGCGATTGCTGGAGAAGCCTATCATGGCTAAGCGCCCGCTTTGGACTGTGCAGGAATTGTTGGCGGCAACAGGTGGCACGTTGCAAGGAGACATGAATGCCGAGTTGAACGGTGTGTCGATTGATTCACGCGCGGTAAACGCTGGCGATATTTTTGTGGCCATTAAAGGCGACAAGATGGACGGCCATGATTTTGTCGTGGGCGCTTTGAAAGCGGGGGCAGGCGTTGCTTTGGTATCGCGACCAACTGATGCCATGCGCACCGCGGGTGCAGTTTTGCAAGTTGCAGAAGATCCCTTGCGCGGACTTGAAAATATGGGTCGTGCTGCTCGTGAATGGAGCAATGGTAAAATTATTGCGGTCACGGGCAGTGTAGGCAAAACTTCAACCAAAGAAATGTTGCGAACCGCACTTTCGGCTTCAGGTCTAACCCATGCCTCGGCCTCTTCATTCAACAATCATTGGGGCGTGCCTTTAACACTTTCACGAATGCCGCGTGATGTAGCTTACGGTGTGTTTGAAATCGGCATGAACCATGCCGGTGAGATCATGCCGCTGGTTAAAATGGTGCGCCCGCATATTGCGATTGTTACAATTGTAGCTGCTAGCCATTTAGGAAATTTCAATTCGCTCGATGAAATTGCGCAAGCAAAGGCTGAAATTTTTTCAGGTTTGGAATCGGGCGGCACGGCGATTATCAATCGCGACTCGCCCTATTTCGAAATGTTGGCGAACGCCGCGAAAGCGGACGGTGCGAAGTCCATAATCGGATTTGGCAAACACGTCGATGCAAGCGTGCGTTTGGAGCGCGTAGCTTTGCATCCAACCTGTTGTTGCATCACCGCCAATGTGATGGGCGAAATTGTAACTTATAAATTGGGCATGCCGGGCGAACATATGGCGCTCAATAGTTTGGCCGTTTTGGCGGCTGTAAAAGCATCTGGGGCTGATCTAGCCCGTGCGGTGTTGGCGCTGGCGGATGCCGCACCAGCAAAGGGACGGGGCATGCAAGAACGGCTTGTTGTACCGGATGGCGAGCTGCTTTTGATTGATGAAAGTTATAACGCAAATCCAACGTCGGTGGGTGCTGCCTTGGCACTGTTGGAGCGGGCGCAAATTGACAAAAATGGGCGGCGGATTGCTGTTCTGGGCGATATGCTTGAACTTGGTACCTTTGGGCCGCAGCTCCATGCTGAACTTGCCAAAGCGGTGGACGAACATAAGATCGATGTTGTTTACGCTTGCGGGCCGTTGATGCAAAATCTATGGGACGCCCTGCCAAAATCAAAGCAGGGAGCCTATGCAACAACTTCATCAGAATTGAATGATCTATTGCTGGCACGGCTTCGCAGCGGTGATGCTGTTATGATCAAAGGCTCACTCGGCAGCAAGATGGGGCTTGTGGTTGAGGCGCTGCACAATCAATTTCCAACCGCGACGAAGGATAGTTAGTTCATGCTGTATTATTTGTTGATCAAATTGACGAGCGAATTTTCAGCTTTCAATGTGTTCCGTTATTTGACGACCCGCACAGGTATGGCGATTATGACGGCTCTTCTCTTTGTGTTTGTATTTGGGCCAAAAATTATTGCGTTGTTGAAAATCAAGCAAGGCAGAGGTCAACCCATTCGAACCGACGGGCCGCAACGCCACATCATTGAGAAGCAAGGTACGCCGACCATGGGCGGCTTGATGATTTTGTCGGGGGTTTTTGTTTCGACATTATTGTGGGCAGATTTAAGTAATATTTATGTGTGGGGCGTGTTGTTTGTCACGCTCGGATTTGGCGCTATTGGTTTTTACGATGACTATTTAAAAGTGACGCGTGCAACAGTGCGCGGGTTTTCCGGAAGAGCGCGATTGTTGGCTGAATTTCTGATTGCGGGTTCAGTGGTACTCTGTTTTATGTGGATGGGACAAAAGCCACTTTCAAGCTCACTTGCCATTCCGTTTACAAAAGATTTCTTGATCTATTTTGGACCTTTCTTTTTGGCCGTCGGTGCATTGGTTATTGTAGGAGCAGGCAATGCGGTAAATATCACCGATGGACTTGATGGGTTGGCAATCGTTCCAGTGATGATCGCGGCGGGTAGTTACGCGCTCATTGCTTATCTTGTTGGTAACGTTATTTTTTCAAAATATTTAGGACTGCCCTTTGTGCCAGGCACGGGCGAACTTGCGGTGATATGTGGAGCATTAATTGGGGCTGGTCTTGGCTTCCTTTGGTTTAATGCGCCGCCCGCAATGATTTTTATGGGCGATACGGGTTCACTTTCGTTGGGTGGTTGCCTTGGGGCCATTGCTGTTGCTACAAAACATGAAATTGTTTTGATGATCATTGGTGGCTTGTTTGTTTTGGAAACTGTTTCGGTGATTGTACAGGTTGCTTCCTTCAAAATGACCGGCAAGCGCGTGTTTGCCATGGCTCCGCTGCATCATCACTTTGAACAAAAGGGATGGAAAGAGCCAACCATCGTCATTCGTTTCTGGATTATTTCGTTCGTGCTGGCGCTCATCGGCCTTGCGACTTTGAAGTTGAGGTAACGGTCGAGATGTTTCCTGCTCATCAATTCAAAGGTAAAGCCGTGGCCGTGTTTGGCCTTGCACGTTCTGGCATTTCCTGTGCCAAAGCTTTGCTGGCTGGTGGGGCGAATGTTTTTGCTTGGGATGATTCAGAGCCTGCTGTGGAGAAAGCGCAAGTTGAAGGGCTTTCGATCACCAATCTGCATACTGTGGATTTTAAGACGTTGGATGCTTTGGTCTTAAGCCCCGGTGTGCCGCTCACGCATCCTGAGCCACATTGGACAGTTATGAAGGCGAAGGCTGCCGAAATTGAAATTATCGGAGACACCGAAGTCTTTGCGCGTGAAGTGCAAAGCAGTGGAGCCAAGCTTGTGGCCATTACGGGCACCAATGGAAAATCAACCACCACCGCATTGATCGGCCATGTCTTGAAATCAGCTGGGCTTGATGTCGATGTCGGCGGCAATATTGGTCTCGCAGTTTTCAATTTGCGGCCACCGACCAAGAACCGCATTTATGTTTTGGAGCTCTCATCTTTTCAGATTGATTTAATGCCAAGTTTACATCCCGATGTCGGCATTCTCACAAATCTTACTGCTGATCATTTAGACCGCCATGGCGATATGCATCATTATGCCTTTGTCAAAGGTCGGATGTTTGCAAAAATGCACACTGGAAACACAGCATTGGTTGGGGTTGATGACCCGTGGTGTGTGGCGATTGCTGATCAGGTTTCACCACAATCTGATGTTCGGCGGGTTTCGGTGTTGCATGGTTTGGAAGATGGCGTGAGTGCTGCCAACGGTATCTTGCATGATCGGCGTGGCGGTAAGATTGTTGCCGAAATAGATTTGCGAAACATGCCAGCACTCAAAGGCAAGCATAACTGGCAGAATGCTTGCATGGCCTATGGCGCTGCACATGCTCTTGGTGTTGCCGTTGTTGATATTGAAACGGCGATGAAAAGTTTCGCTGGCCTTGCGCACCGCATGCAACAGGTGGCCACAGTTTCGGGTGTTCCATTTATCAATGATTCAAAAGCCACGAATGCTGATGCAGCAGAAAAAGCTTTGGCTTCTTTTGATAATATTTATTGGATCGCTGGCGGCATTGCAAAATCTGGCGGCATTGAACCGCTTGCGCCATATTTTCCAAAAATTGCCAAAGCTTATTTGATTGGCGTGGCCGCTGATGACTTTGCAAAAATATTAGATGGACGAGTGGTTTACGAGCGCAGTGAAACTTTGGAAAGAGCCGTCGCTGATGCTGCAAGAGATGCCAAAAGCGATGGTGTGGTTTTGCTGTCTCCAGCTTGTGCATCATTTGATCAATACAAGAATTTTGAAATTCGCGGTGATGCGTTTGTTGAATATGTTGCAAAGCTGCCCGGCGCAGTGATGACTGTTGGAGGAAAACCATAATGCTGATTTCACGCAGTGATCGCGGTTCTTTAGCGCGGTGGTGGTTTACAGTTGACCGCGCACTTCTTTCCTCAATTTTGTTGCTGATGGCGATGGGTGTTATGATCAGCATGGCGGCCAGTCCGCCAGTGGCCGAGCGCATTGGTCTTGATGCGTTTCATTTTTTTCGGAGCCAGTTGTTTTGGATATTCCTCGGCATCATCGGCCTCGTCAGCGTTTCATTTTTTGACGCAGTCTGGGTGAGGCGAACGGCGTTTGTGACATTTTTTGGCTCACTGGTTTTGATGGTCGCAGCTTTAAAATTTGGACCAGAGGTCAAGGGCGCACATCGCTGGATTTATGGCATGCAGCCATCTGAATTTGCCAAGCCAAGCTTTGTGGTTTTTGCTGCTTGGTTCTTGGCAGACCGCATCGAACGCCCCGACATGCCGGGGCATTTAATTACATTTGGGGCGGCCACAGTTTTCCTAGGGCTGTTGGTTTTGCAACCTGACTTTGGCCAAACTGCCTTGGTCACTTTGACTTTCGGTTTCATGCTTTTGATCTGGGGAATTTCATGGCGCTATGTTTTAGGGCTGGCAGCGCTTGGTGTTTTAGCGGGTGGCTTGGCCTACAAATTCGTTTCGCATGTGGGGTCACGCATTGACAGATTCCTAAGTCCAGAAAATGGTGACACGTTTCAAACCGACACTGCTGTCAGCGCATTCAATAATGGTGGTTTGATGGGTGCAGGGCCGGGTGGTGGTGTTGCGAAACTTGTGCTTCCGGATGCGCATACAGATTTTACCTTCGCCGTGGTGGGAGAAGAGTTTGGTTTTCTGGCCTGCATCGCTTTGATGTCGCTTTTCTTTTTTATCATCTTTCGCGTGTTGAAAAAAGCCAAAACTGAAGATGATCCCTTTGCAGCTCTAGCAATGTCTGGCCTCATCATCATGTTTAGTTTGCAAGCTTGCATCAATATGGGCGTGAATGTTGGACTTCTACCAGCCAAGGGCATGACGCTCCCGTTTATCTCTTACGGCGGTTCATCTTTGTTGGGCACGGCCTTGGCGATGGGTTTCATTTTGGCTTTGGCGCGGCGGTGGCATGAAAAATAATCATGGCCAGCTGGTGGTTTTAGCGGCGGGTGGCACGGGCGGACATTTATTTCCAGCGCAGGCCCTTGCCGAAACATTGGTGAAACGCGGTTATAGGATTCATCTAATGACGGATGAACGCGTGCGCGAATATGGCAAATCTTTTCCCGCAGAAAAAACCCATGTGGTGCATTCTGCAAGTCCGTCGCTTTCTGATCCTGTTGGGTTGCCCAAGAGATTATGGAAATTATTTTCTGGGTATCGCGCTGCAAAAGCGATTTTGAAGAGTGAAAAACCTGCGGCTGTTGTTGGCTTTGGTGGCTATCCATCCTTTCCGCCCATTTATGCAGCGGCGGCTTTGGGCATTCCATGTGCAGTGCATGAGCAGAATGCAGTTTTGGGCCGGGCTAATAAAATGCTTGCAAAGAAGGTGAATTTTGTTGCCGCCTCATTTGCTTCTATGATTGGATTGCCAGACGCTGCAAAATCTAAATTGGTGCTGACAGGTAATCCGGTTCGTGCCGTGGCACTAAGCGAGAAGGCTGCTCTTTATCCTGCTCAAGGGAAGTTTAATCTGGTGGTGTTTGGTGGAAGCCAAGGGGCAAAGTTTTTTTCAGATTTTATGCCGCAAGTTTTTGCGGAAATGCCCGAGACTTTACGTAAAAAAATTATACTCACTCAGCAGTGCCGCGATGAAGATTTAGCGCGGGTAAAAGCTGCCTATGCAGAGCTTGGTGTTGCCGCAGAGCTGCAAGCGTTTTTTAGTGACATGCCCAAACGCATTGCCAATTCGCATTTGGTTATTTCGCGGTCGGGTGCTTCGACGATTGCGGAACTTGGTGTGATAGGTCGGCCCGCAATTATGGTGCCGCTGCCACATGCCATTGATAATGATCAGCTGCGTAATGCGCAAAGTTTTGCTGGCGTTGGGGCGGGGTGGGTTTGTCCCCAGAAAGAGTTGGAGCCGAAGGCTTTTGCTGAATTATTGGCGCGGTTGATTGGTGATGCCGCTGGCCTTAAGAAGGCCGCCGAATCAGCACTAAGCCACGGAAAACCTGATGCAGCAGAACGATTAGCTGATGTGGTTGAAAATATCATTGCGCATAAAAGCGCTGCCTAGAGCGTTTTGATGTTTCATGGAAACATCAAAATCGCCTAAGTTATTATTTGCGATCAATTTACTGACTTTTGACGATTCCGTCAAAAGTCAGA
>JAYVPZ010000253.1:0-6712 GCA_043757105.1 Aestuariivirga sp.
ATTGAGACCACCCTGCCATAACAACCAAACTTTCGTTTGAAAGCCGTTGTTCACCACCTGCGGGTTCAACGAAATGCTAGATTTGAGCTTTAGTGCTGCAAATCCCGCACCGCGATTAATATTCGCAAAAAGCACTGGGGATTAAATGGGCTTTTAGCTTATCTAGATGAAATGTCCAATGGCTTTTTTTAACTTAGATAATTGTTAATATGCGCGCTCAAAAGCCAAGGCGCGGAGATGCCCGCCCAAATCGCTTTTTTGTCTTAAAAGTTTAAAACCATGTTCAGTGAAAATAGTTTTTACATCAGCTTCTTGCCCAGCGCCAATTTCGACAATGACCAATCCTTGTAAATTCAAATGAGCAGCCGCCCCCGACGCAAGCGCGCGGTAAGCAAACAAACCATCATGTCCACCATCAAGCGCCAGATGGGGATCATGTTCCCTAACTTCAATTTCAAGGTCAGCAATATCGTTATGGGGAATATAGGGCGGATTTGAAACGATGAGGTCAAATTTCTGTTTCAGCCCTTCGAACCAAGAGCCTTGATGAAATTTCATGCGACCACTCACGCCATTGGCCAAAGCATTTTGTCTGGCCACATGCAAAGCATCTTCAGACAAGTCAATGGCAACCCCCACAAGCTGCGACCTCTCAGCTAGCAATGTTATCAAAATAGCTCCGCTGCCCGTACCAATATCCAGCACATAAACAAAACGGTCATCAATCAATTCAAGCGCCAGTTCAATCATTGCCTCAGTGTCCGCGCGCGGATCAAGCACGGCTTTGGTCACTTGAAAGGGCCGACCATAAAATTCGCGCTGCCCTAAAATCCGCGAAACTGGTTCATGCGCCAAACGACGATTGACGAAATTTTTGAATTGTAAGATTTGTTCAGCGGTCAATTTGTGATCGGGTTCGGCAATAATCTCTTCATGCGAAAGACCGCTGGCCGCTTGCATCAAAAGCCTTGCGTCTAACGCCGACAATTCAATATCAGCGTCAAACAGCGTCTTGCGCGCCTCTTGCAGCAGCGCTGCAACTGTCTCAGCTTTCTTCATCCATCTGCGCCAGAAGGCTAGCTTGGTGTTCTGTGATCAAAGCGCGGATCACATCTTCAAGTGCTGGCCCTTCAACAATCTCAGGCAGTTTATAAAGCGTAAGATTGATCCGGTGATCCGTCAGGCGGCCTTGCGGGAAGTTATAGGTGCGAATGCGTTCAGAACGATCACCCGATCCCACTTGGCCTTTACGCGCGGCTGATCGTTCGGAATCAATCCTCTCGCGCTCACGCTCAAAAAGCCTTGCCCGTAAAACCTTCATGGCTTTAGCTTTATTTTTAATTTGTGATTTTTCGTCTTGCTGTGAAACGACCACACCCGTTGGAAGGTGGGTGATGCGAACCGCACTGTCTGTCGTGTTTACCGATTGCCCGCCGGGGCCTGATGATCTGAACACGTCAATCCGCAAATCTTTATCTTCAATTTTTATGTCAACTTCTTCGGCTTCCGGCAAAACAGCAACTGTTGCTGCTGATGTATGAATGCGCCCTTGTGTTTCTGTGGCTGGCACGCGCTGCACACGGTGCACGCCCGATTCAAATTTCAAATTGGCATAGGCGCCTGCGCCAAAAATATTGGCGATGATTTCCTTATAGCCGCCGTGTTCGCCATCAGAAGCCGAAATGATTTCAACTTTCCAACCTTTGCTCTGTGAATAGCGTTGATACATGCGAAACAAATCACCTGCAAAAATGGCGGCCTCATCACCACCCGTGCCACCACGCACTTCGAGGATCACGTTGCGCTCATCAGCCGAATCTTTTGGCAGCAGCAAAATCCGCATGTCTTGTTCAAGTTGTTCGACGCGCTGATCGAGCAATGGCTTCTCAGCTTCGGCCATCTGAGCCATTTCGCCACCAGCCGACAGCATTTCAGCCAAGCCCTCACGTTCACCATAAGCAGTTTTGAGCGCCAAAGCGCCCTTGGCCATTGGCGCTAATTCTGCATAGTCCTTGGAGTGCTTAACAAACGCTTCGCCCGTGGCTCCGCTGGAAAGCGAGTGCTCAACACTGGCGAAACGCTCAATGATACGGTCGAGTTTTTGAACTTGAATAGCAGACATAAGCGGGGCTTCTAGCCCAGCTCATGTCTATTCGCAAAGCTTTCTGAATTAGCTTTTTTGTTTGGCCTGCAAATTAGCCAAATCCAATTTCTCACCAACAAGGATTTTGCCGGGTGCACCAAGTGCTCCCATTTCCTTGCCATCAATAATATAGCTTAAGCGACCACCATCACGCGAAAGTGCAATCAAACCATCTTTATTTGGAACCCGGTAAGTATCACCCGCAGCCATCATCTGGGTGATCAACACTTTGCCTTTGGCATCTTCAATGCGCAACCAAACAGCTGATTTGGCTTTGAGCACAATGCGCGCATCGGCATTATCCGAACCGTAAACTTGGCCAGAAGCTTCATCGGCACTTGCAATCTGCTTTTGTTTTTTTGATTTTCCGGTTGGTTCAGGAATCTGGTCTTGAATAAACGCACCCATTGCATCTGGGTCTTCGGATGCCGTTGCCGCTTCAGCTTCTGGAATCGGTGGCACATCCTCGGCATTGGCTACGGCAGGAATGCCGGGCATTGCCTCTTGGGTTACGGTCACTTCTGCCGTTTCAGGGCCAGTCGAAGCTGTTGGCATTGTGTCAACCGCTGGTGCAGCCTGAGCAATTTGCTGCGTTGGTTCGTCCGGAGTGCCGGATGATGACATCATCCAATTGGCACCCGAAAACATCATAAATACAGCAAAAGCCGAAGCGATCATGCCGCCTGAGCCGCCGGGAAAGCCCGAAAGCTTTATATTCAACGACGGAATTTTAGGCATTTTTCCGAAGCGCAATACTTTAGCGCTCGACAAAACAGGTGGGCTTGCCGGATGAAAATTGCGGCGCGCCACAGGTGGCGGCGGCATGAAGGAAGCCAGATGTTCAACCAACGGATCAGGATCAAACCCAAGGAGTTGCGCATAAACGGCAATCATCTCAAGAGCTTCAAGCCGCGGCGGCATGCAGGTCATGTCGCCCAGTTCAATGGCTTCAAGATGGTAGGGATGAATGACAGTGGCTTCGCCTGCATCATCAAGGCTTAAAGCCCGCTTTTCACGCTCACGCTGTAAAAACCAACCCACTTCACCGGCGGGATCAACTTTTCCATCTGGTTTTTGCCGCGGTGGCGCCGAAAACATTTTCGGTTCGGTGCGGGTTTGGGGGCGATCCAAAATCTCAGTGTCCATGGGGTTTTACTCTCTACGCAACTGTTACCACCCGCGAACGGGCCTTTGATTGAAAACAGCATGAACAAAAATGGTGAATATGGCCCTAACGAAAATAGTTCTTGACTTGTTCCTATTTTAGGTTTATATGCTTTTAGTAAGACTGTAGCTGTTTAACATTGTAAATATATTTCCCCGAGGCGAATGGGACCGACGCCTCAACCAAGGCGAACCTGCGCCCGGCTGGACGCAGCTGGGTTAAGGTTTGGATTTCAGCAAAGATCAGGTTGAGGTGGTCGGTCTGAGGACAAGTTTTCATAAATCAAAATAAATCTGAATGAGTGCCTGTGCGGTGCAGAACGACTTCAGTTTCCGAGAAAGTATAGATCAACAGCCAGTCTGGTGCGATGTGGCATTCCCAATGATCTTGCCATTCACCTTGGAGTTTATGCGGCCTACAGCGTTGTGGAAGCGGTTCATCGGCAACGAGCAAATTTACGATGGCTTGGAGTTTGGCCCCATCGCAGCCGCGCCGTTGGGCAATAGTCGCATCTTTCTTAAATCTGTTGCCGAGCTTGAGGATTTTCATAAAGCTCAGAGGCGCGACACGGGCCAGACATCCCTCATCATAGAATCGACACTGTCATAGGTGGTGAGCGTCTCAGGGCGTTCCTTCGCTTCACGCAATACTGCTGCTGTTTCAGCATTTGGAATGCGAACAGGGAAAGGGAGCCCTTGCTGCAATACGACCTGATTCAAAAACATGGTTATGGCTTCTGTGGTCGTGACCCCGAGGCGTTCCAGAACATTCTCTGCATCGGCCTTGAGGGCAGGCGCGACGCGAGTATTGATGTAACCTGTTTTTTTATGAACTGTGGCAACCATGTAATTCATGTAACACATTTGCATTACAAGTGCAAGTCACTCTACTTAAATCTCCACGCCGTTTCTCTGCGCAAACTCCATCAAATCGCCGCGCAGTGAATGAACCGGGCTCGCTAAAAGCGGCTCCATAAATTTCCACAGCTTTGCCTGATCGAGAGACCGGATCATGGCTTTGACGGGGCCAACGCCTGAGGGCACCATGCTCATGGAGGTGAGGCCGACACCGACGAGGCCCATGGCTTCGAGTGGGCGGCCGCCGAGCTCACCGCAAAGCGTGACGGTTTTTTTATGCTGATTGGCTTTGGCCACGATTTGGCGCATTGCGCCTAGGGCTGCGGGGCTTAACGGATCATAGCGGCCTGCAAGTTTTGGGTTGCCGCGATCAGAGGCAAACAGAAATTGCACCAGATCATTGGAACCGATTGAAGCAAAATCGACCATTGGCAAAAGTTGATCAAGTTGCCACAGCAAAGATGGTATTTCGATCATCACGCCGATTTTTAAACTGCTCGGCATAGTGTGGCCATGTTTAGCGAGAAACATATGCTCATACATCACGGCATCACGCGCCATTTCATATTCCTGAACATCGGCAATCATCGGGAACATGATTTTTAAATCTTGCCCTGCACCTGCGATTAACATGGCGCGGGCTTGCAGGCGCAACAAAGCGGGACGATCCATGGCCATGCGGATTGACCGCCAACCGAGGGCTGGGTTTTCTTCGCGCGGCTGGCGCAGATAGGGCAGCGTTTTATCAGCGCCAATATCGAGCGTGCGGAAGGTGACAGGCTTACCCTGTGCTTGCGTCAAAATACTCTGATAATGTTTCACTTGGGCATCAAGGCGCGGGAAACGCTGGGCCATCATGAAATGAAGTTCGGTCCGGTAAAGCCCAACACCGTCAGCACCAGACTCCATAAGATGTGGCATATCGACAGTGAGGCCCGCATTGATGTTCAGACTGATTGTTTGACCATCTTTTGTGAGGGCAGGCAAATCACGCAGTGCTGTGAAGCGGGCTTGCTTCTTGGCATAGAAGCGCACTTTCTCGGCATATGACTTTTGCAGCTCACTGGTGGGGCGAACAAAAATTTCACCCGTTGCACCGTCAACAATAACTTCGTCACCAGAATCAACAAGGTTGATAATACCTTCGGCCAAACCGATGGCAGGAATGCCGAGCGCACGCGCGACAATAGCCACATGGCTGGTCTTGCCGCCCTCTTCCAAAATCACCCCGCGCAATTTTGTGCGGTCATAATCCAGAAGTTCGGCAGGGCCCATATTGCGCGAAACCACAATAGCGTTGGCAGGCAAATCACTGCGCGACGCTGTGGCTTCGGCACCTGTTAAAATGCGCAAGAGGCGATTTGAAAGATCATCCAAATCATGCATGCGTTCGCGCAAGTAAGGATCTTGCATACGTTGCATGCGGGCGCGGTTATCATTTTGTACGCGGTCGACGGCGGCCTCGGCGGTGAGGCCTGTTTCAACGGCTTCTTTGAGACGGTTCAGCCAGCCTTTATCATGGGCGAACATGCGAATGGTTTCGAGCACGTCGGAATAATCTGTGGAACCTGTAGAGTTGTCGCCATCGAGTAGCTCATCGACTTGACTACGAAGCTGTGCCACACCATCATCAAGACGGGTGATTTCATAGGGCACATTTTCTGCAATCATATTCTGAATGCGAACGCGCGGCTCATGAAGCACGACATGACCAAGGGCGATACCTTCAGCCAGACTTTCGACACGCAAATGATGACTGCGCACTTGGGCCACATCAATGGCGGTTTCGCGCGCCATTTCTTTAAGTTCGCCTGAAGCCATGACTTCAGCCAGAACCATGGCCGTGGTTTGAAGGGCCTCTTCTTCCTCGTCCGTGTAATGACGCAAGGTGCGATTTTGCACCACGAGAACACCAATCACCGTGCCACCGCGCATAACGGGCACACCGAGGAATGAATGATAAATTTCTTCGCCCGTTTCGGGCAGGTATTTGAAGGAGGGATGATGTTGCGCGTCTGACAGATTAAGACCAATCGCCTGATCACCAATCAAACCCACAAGGCCCTCACCAACTTTGAGTTTTGATTTGTGAACGGCTTCACGCTTTAATCCTTCGGTAGCGTAGAGCTCCAGAATATTGCCCGGGCGCATCACATAAATCGAGCACACCTCGGCCACCATGTTAGCCGCAATCAGTGTTACCGTTTTATCGAGCCGTTTTTGTGCTGTCTCTGGCTCCGCCATGACTTCGCGGAGTCTTCGGAGAAGGACGCGCGGGCCAAGTGCGGGGCTGGGCATGATGCGCTGTCCTTAGGGGCGTTTATAAAAATTGAGTTTATGAGATTGCTTCTTAGCGCAAACACATTTTTCCAAACCCGTCATTCCCGCGAAGGCGGGAACCCAACTTCCAGCAGTGTTGAATGCCGAAAGTAAGTTGGGTTCCCGCCTTCGCGGGAATGACGGTGAAAAAAAGTGGTGCACCAGAATCATCCCTTTAAGCTTTATCGAGCCCATAGGCCGTGTGCAACGCGCGCACCGCAAGCTCGG
>JAYVPZ010000254.1:0-6701 GCA_043757105.1 Aestuariivirga sp.
GCCATGCAGAGCAGTCCCGGCAATTTCGCGCGTGTGATAATTTCATCCAATAAGCTTTGCGGGAACGTTGGAGAGGTCGTTGGAAAATAGCCCCATTTAAAATTGAGCGGAATGCCGCCCATCTCCCAATGCCCGGTAATCGTATCCTTGCCTTGTGAAACTTCAGTCGCAAATCCCCAACCGCCTTTAACTGCTGTATTTATATCAAGCCCATGCGCCGAACCACTTGCCGCATGCAGCGCTTTTGCAATGCCGAGTGAAACCAAATTCGGAATTTTGAGTTTCATGTGATCAGAAATATGACCAAGCGTGTTGGAACCTTCATCGCCAAATTTCGCAGCATCTGGCGCACCACCGATGCCAACTGAATCCATGACAAACAGAAAGGCCCTCCTCACGGGGTAATCCGCTCAAGAATTGTGGGCCAAGATTGGCCACCATCACCCAATGTGTAAGCCTGCTTGATGATCGAAGCGGCACGGTTGTAATCATCTTCGTTTTGGGCGTGAACAATACACAAAGGCGAATTCATATCGGCAATAAATTGTTTGCCCAGCAGATCCGATAACCCCACCGCATGATTGATCTTATCGCTGGCCACGCGGCGGCCACCCCCCAGTTCAATAACGGCAAGCCCTAAATCTCTGGTCTTGATCGCAATGACAGCGCCTTCATCATCAGCATAGACTGGTTTGATGATGGGTGCTTTGGCCAAGTGCTTATCGTGAGTGGCGATAAAATTATGAGGGCCACCCAAGCCTGCAACCATCTCATCAAAAATTTCTGCGGCTTTTCCGGATGCGAGCGTAGCTTCAAGTTTAACACGGGCACTGGCAAGATCAGCGCAGAGTTTGGTTGACACAAGAAGCTCTGCGCCAAGTGAAAGCGTGACATCCAAGACCCGCGAACTGGAAAGTCGGTTGGCCAAGAATTCTGCGGCATGCGCCACTTCCAGCGCATTGCCCGCGGCATGAGCTAAAGGCTCATCCATATCGGTGATCAAAGCAGTCGTCTTCAGGCCGGCACCATTGGCAACAGCCACGAGCGATGTGGCAAGAGCGCGGGCCTCTTCAATCGTCGCCATGAAAGCACCAGAACCACATTTCACATCCATCACCAGATGTTGCAAACCTGCCGCCAGCTTTTTTGAAAGAATAGAAGCGGTGATCAATGGCACACTTTCAACTGTCGCTGTCACATCGCGAATGCCGTAAAGGCGCTTATCGGCGGGCGCTAAATCGGCTGTCTGGCCGATGATCGCGCAGCCCACTTTTCGTGTAATTTTTTTAAAGAGTTCAATATCGGGTGTGGTGTTGTAACCTTGAATGGAGTCGAGTTTGTCCAGCGTGCCGCCCGTATGGCCAAGGCCTCGGCCCGAAATCATCGGCACATAAAGCCCACACGCCGCTAACATGGGCGCTAACATCAATGAAATATTGTCGCCAATTCCGCCGGATGAATGCTTGTCGACAACAGGCCCCGGCAAATCCCAATTCAATACCGTGCCGGAATCACGCATGGCCAGCGTTAAACCCACGGCTTCATCACGGGTCATGCCTTTGAAAAACACTGCCATAGCAAAGGCCGCAACTTGGCCTTCAGATACGCTTCCCTTGGTTAGGCCATCAATGAAGTCTTTCACCTGAGCCGTTGATAGAGCTGCGCCATCACGCTTGGCGCGGATGACCTCTTGCGGCAGCATTATTTCAAATCCTTGAGGAACCGCGTCAATAGTTTTTGCATTTGAGCGGAAGCCTTCATGCCTTCGCGCTTGGTTTCCTCATGTGAAGGTGAGGCACCTTTAATGCCCGCCGCAAGATTGGTGATTGTTGAAATCGCTACAACCTTTATGCCTAACCTGCGTGCAATGATAGTTTCAGGTGCGGTGGACATGCCGACCGCAGTGCCGCCAATAATTTGCATCATGCGAATTTCCGCAGGCGTTTCGAATGACGGGCCTGAGTACCAGCAATAAACACCTTGCTTGAGAGCGATTTTTTCTTTCATTGCCGCAGCGAATAATTGTTTCCGCAAGTCAGCGTCATAAGCATTGGTCATTGACACAAAATTTTCGTCGCCATGCTGGCCAATCAGCGGGTTCATGCCAGCGCAATTGATATGGTCTGTTAAAGCCATCAATGTGCCAGGCTTCATAGAGGCTTTGAGCGAACCAGCAGCGTTGGTCAAAATCAATGTTTCAATGCCTGCAGCTTTCAATTGATCAAGTGCCGGGCGCATAACGCCGGCATTGCCTGACTCGTAAGGGTGCGCACGGCCCGCCAGCACAGCAACTTCTTTTCCCCCAATCATGCCCACATAGAGTTTGCCTGCGTGACCAGAAATTTTTGGAACGGGAAATCCGTCTAATTCGCCATAAGGAATGATCAGCGGATCTTTGACCGCGTCAACGACGGAACCCAAGGCGGAGCCAAGGATTATGGCGATTTTGGGTTTGCCGCCAGCGAGTTTCAATTTCAAATCGCTCATACCAGATTCTCCGGCCCGAATGAGAAGGGTAACAATTCTTCCAGCGTAAAAGTTCTAATAAGTTTCCCGTCCTCGGTACAGCAGTGAATTTTCACATCGCCGGATGCAAACTCGCGTATCTTCTGGCGGCAACCGCCGCAGGGCGTGCAAAGCGTGTCGCCATTGCCTATCACAACCATTTCCGTGATATGTTTGCTGCCCGCCATAATCAGGTGCGAGATAGCCGAAGGTTCGGCGCACCAGCCTTGCGGATAAGCAGCATTCTCGATGTTGCAGCCACCAAACACGCGGCCATTCTCGTCTCGCATCGCGGCACCAACATAAAACTTAGAATACGGCGCATGCGCATTGGCGCGGGCGGCTTTTGCGGCGATGATTAAATCTTGCATCACCGATCCTTCGTGTAAGGCATGCCGGAAGCGCGAGGCGGAATTGATTTTCCGATGAAGCCCGCAAGCAAAACGACCGTTAAAACATAAGGCAGCATGTTGATGAACTGAACCGGAATTTCAAAATCACCGATTTTAAAGCCTTGCATGCGAAGGCCCACAGCCTGCAAATAACCAAACAATAGACACGCCCACATCGATGGCCATGCGCGCCAATTGGCAAAGATCAAGGCCGCTAAAGCCATGAAGCCACGGCCAGCTGACATGTCGCGCACAAATGAACCTTGCAGCGCCACAGATAAATAAGTGCCCGCAAATCCGCAGAGCACACCTGCGATGATCACGGCTTGATAGCGTAATTTTGCAACCGAGATGCCTGCTGTATCAACCGCATGAGGGTTTTCACCCACCGCACGTAGGCGCAACCCGAAGCGGGTTTTGGCCAAGGCCCATGCTGTGACCGGAACCAATACAAAGGCGAGATAGACCAACACTGAATGGCCAGAAATGATGTTGAGATAAGGCCCGATCAAAGGAGTGGATTGAATGGCATCAAAGCCCGGCATGTGAAAAATTGGAAACTGTGCTTCGGGCGGCAAAGGCGGCGTGCGGCCCCCTTCTTTGAACCATTCATTGCCCAGCACAACAGCAAGGCCGGCCGCCAGCATGTTGATGGCTACACCTGACACCACCTGATTGCCGCGCTGATTGATCGACGCATAGCCATGTACCAATGAAAACAGAATGCTCACCCCGATGGCCAACACCAATGCAATCCAAGGCGACCCAAAATAGGCTCCTGCTGCAGCCGCCGTAAAAGCCGCCGCCAACATTTTGCCTTCAAGTCCAATATCAACAATGCCTGAGCGCTCAGACCAGAGACCCGCAAGGCAAGCAAAGATCAATGGCACCGACATGCGGATGGTTGATGATAGAGTTTCAGCGCTGAGGAAAATATCGAGCATCAATCATCCGCCTTGAAGAAGAGCGCCGTGAGGTAGGGCCGGAAGGCGTTTTCAAGTGCGCCCATGAACAGGATGATGAGGCCTTGGATGACCACCACCATATCGCGGTTGATGTGTTGTTTGGCAAATGAAAGCTCGGTACCGCCTTGGTAGAGCAGACCAAACAACATGGCCGCTAGAACAATTCCGATGGGATGATTGCGGCCCATGAGGGCTACTGCGATGCCTACAAAGCCTGCCCCTTGAACAAACTCCAACAGCAAACGGTGCTGCGCGCCTAAAACTTCATTGACCGCCACTAATCCCGCAAGGCCGCCAGACACCGCCATGGCAATCATGATGATGCGCTGCGGCTTTATACCCGCATAAACTGCTGCATCTTGGTTCAGTCCCACGGCGCGGATTTCATAACCCAGCTTGGTGCGCCAGAGGAAATACCACACCGCCCAAGCCACAAAGAAGGCGAGGAACACTGTTAGGTTCAAGGGTGAAGCTGGATATTTGATATCAAAAAACTGGCGCGCAATTTCGCGGAAACTTAAAATATATGCGCCTGTTACCTCGCGGCTTTCCACCGCCATTTTGCCGATGGGGCGGAACCAATAATTGATCAAATAAACCATCAAACTTGATGCGATAAAGTTGAACATGATCGTGGTGATCACAATATGGCTGCCGCGCTTGGCTTGTAAATAACCGGGCACTAAGCCCCAGAAAGCACCGAAGAGCATCGACGCAATGACGGCTAAAGGAATGACAATGGGCCATGGCAGAAAATCAAGATTGAGCCCAACAATCGCTGCACCCAAGCCCGCAAAATAAGCTTGGCCTTCGCCACCAATGTTAAACAGCCCAGCATGAAATGCCACAGCAACACAGAGACCCGTGAAGATAAAGTTGGTGGCATAATAAAGCAGATAGCTCCAGCCTTTGAGCGAGCCAACAGCACCCTTGATCATGATGCCTAAACATTCAATCGGGTTCTCGTTGATCAATAAGAAGACCACGGATGTCGCTACGAGTGCCAACAATAAATTAAGTAGTGGGATCAAGCCCACATCAACCCACGTTGGAAGGTCACCGCGCTGGCTCATAAATCAACACTTTCAACACTTAATTCCGTCACCCCCGCGCAGGCGGGGGTCCAATTTGAATTTGCACACATCAAAGCAAGTTGGGTTCCCGCCTTCGCGGGAATGACGGGGTTTAAAGAATGAGAGATTCTAAACATCAAGCCGCATCCTTCTGCACACCAGCCATTAACAGACCAATGTCGCGCTCTGAAGCGCTGGCATCTCGTTCTCCCATAATGCGACCTGCAAACATCACGATGATCCGATCAGACAACGAGCGGATTTCATCAAGCTCAACTGACACTAGCAAAATCGCCTTCCCCTGATCACGCAACGCGATGAGGCGCTTGTGAATAAATTCGATAGCCCCAATATCAACACCGCGCGTGGGTTGACCAACGATCAACAAATCAGGATTGCTCGACATTTCACGCGCCAGAATAATTTTTTGCTGATTACCACCAGAGAACTTCCCTGAACGCAGAAGTGGATCAGCCGGTCTGACGTCAAAATCCTGCATTTCTTTTTTGCAGTTAGCGATCACAGCATCGCGGTTCAACCTGAAACCTTTGCCGAACTCGTCTTCAAACTGCCAACCAAGGATGGAAGACTCAGACGCATCAAACGCCGTAATCAACCCCCGGTGCTGTCGGTCTTCCGGAACATGGGCCAAGCCTTCTTGGCGCAAGTGGCGCGGATCGCCCAATTGGCCAATGCTTTTGCCTTCGAAAATAATTTCGCCCGATGATGGCTTTGTGATTCCAGCGATACAATCCAACAATTCCGATTGACCATTGCCGGACACACCCGCGATGCCGACAATCTCGCCCTTACGCACAGTGAAAGACACATTGTCCACGCGCGCAATATTTTTGCGGTCGCGCCATGTTATGTTTTTAACGTCCAACACCACTTCACCCGGACTGGCCTTGCCCTTTTCGACATGAAGTAAAACACTGCGGCCGACCATAGCTTCGGCAAGTTCTTCAACCGAGGTGTTTTTTGTTTCAAGATTGGCCACAACTTCGCCACGCCGCATGACCGACACATGATCGGTAATCGCCATGATTTCGCGCAATTTGTGAGTAATGAGAATAACGGTTTTGCCCTGGTCGCGGAGCGTGCCCAAAATGCGGAACAGATGATTGGCTTCGTCGGGCGTTAACACTCCCGTAGGTTCATCGAGGATCAGAACTTGAGCGCCTTTATATAGCGCTTTCAAAATTTCAACACGCTGTTGCAAACCAACGGCAAGTTCACCGACGATGGCATCGGGATCAACGTCCATTTCATATTCTTCGGCGAGGCGTTTCAATTCGCCGCGAGCTTTGGTGAGCGCCGGGCCAATGAGCGCGCCGCCTTCAACACCAAGAACAACATTTTCGAGAACTGTAAACGGATCAACTAACATAAAATGCTGATGCACCATGCCTATGCCGCGGGCAATTGCGTCAGATGAAGATTTGATTTTAACAGGTGCGCCCCGCACTTTGATTTCGCCGCTATCGGCAGCGTAGAACCCAAACAGGATCGACATCAATGTCGATTTGCCAGCACCATTCTCGCCGATAATACCGTGAATAGAGCCTTGCCCGATGCTCAGTGACACATCCTTATTGGCATGCACAGCACCAAAGCGTTTATCGATATGGATGAGTTCAATTGCGGGGATTGGCGTTGTCATGGTGACCTTATGTCCTCTACCGCTTGCGGGAGAGGAAGGGACCCGTTGCGTTGGCAACGGGGAGGTGAGGGGCAGTCAATCAAAATTCATTCCCCTCACCTAT
>JAYVPZ010000255.1:0-6696 GCA_043757105.1 Aestuariivirga sp.
CTTTCTTCACACCAAAATCCACCAGCACGCCGCTTTTACTACGCGGTGCTACACGTTTTTCAGTTTCGGAGACGCTGCTGTTCAGCGGAAGGTTTTCGGGATTGATTGAAATTTTATTGTTTTGATAAGCGTGCAACTGGCTGATTAAGAGTTTGCCATTTTTACCAGTCTTGCCAACAAAGCGGTTTTCATAACTCACATCAACGCCTTCAACGCCCGCATCAACAATGGCAAATGAGTCGGCGATTGGGTTTCCTAAAAACATGCCAGATTTTGTTGCAACAATTGAACCATCGATTGACGCACTGCCGCTAATTTTTTCGGCATTGTTGGTTAAACGTCCTGACACGAGTGCATGGGAATCGCGATACGCGCCTTCTGCTGATAGGCGCTTATCGCCCGCCAAATCAGATGCAGAAACACGCCAGCCCGTAGAACCAAAACTCGTATCAAGCGGCTTGGAAACTTCAGCAGTTACGGCCAAAGAATTTTTGACAACGCTGGCACCGCCTGAAGCATTGATATTCTTGCCAAAAGGAATTGAAAAACCAACAAAAGCGCCATAGTCAGCTTGATTATCAAGATCGACGTAAGCATTGGCATAGACCGACAAATCACTACCGAAAGATTTTGTGATGTTGGCTCCGATGATCAGAGACTCGGTGTCGTCCTGCTTAACTTGGTGAATGAGGCTCAGGCCTGTGCCAATATCATAGGCGGAAATCCCGTATGAAAGTGTGAACTGATCTATCGCTTTGGAAACACCGTTTTTATAAACGCCGCCTACTGGCAATTCGGTAACGGCAGCAAGATCAACAAAGTTTCCGAAAGTTCGTGCAGTGGACGCATGGGCGATCAAATTTTTATATTCGAACTCCCAGGACGCATAGCCATAAAATCCAACCTGACCTTGGAACATGCTGGCGGCTACCGCGGCGTTAAATGTGCCCAAGGGGCCATCTACAAATACACCACCCAAGCCACCCTCAATCATATCGGCGCGAGCTTCGGCATGGGCTTCGGCAGTGAAAGAATTGCTTACGCCATAACGTGCGCTGGCAATGGCCATGAGTTGACTATCATAATCAAAATTTTCAGTGCCAAAACTACGTCTTGCAAAACCGATATCTAAAGAATAGTCGAACAAATTAGGCGCAAGAAGTGATGCTGACGAATATAGCAGAGTTTCACTTTGGGTTTGGCGGCCTGTTGAATCAGTTATCACAACGCGGGCTGTTCCTTGGCTGGTAATCACAGGCAGGCGGTCGATGCTGAAGGGTCCAGGCGAAATGCTTTGCGAAAATGTTTTGGCGTTGTTGATGTAGACATCGAGTGTTGATGGAACAGCGGCACTGCCTGACAAGCTGGGCATTGGTGTTGTGATTAAATCAGGACGGACGCCGAAATTACGTTGAACCTGTCCGCCGCCCATGCGAACTGGCCGCGTCCAAGCTAATCCACCGCTAATCACATCACCAATAGTATAGGTTTCGGCACGGTCCTGATTTGAGTATGACCAGTTAGAGTCGAGACGAATGGCATTCAAGTCTGAAAATGTTGTTGTTGCTAGAATTCCGGTTTGCTGGATGACGCCGAACTTCGAAAACGCGCGTGCATCAAGGTTTACTGCAGCACCTGAAAATTTAGTTGATGCTCCACCTAGATCGAGATTCATTGCACCATAGCCCGAATAGTTTAGAGCCAACCCCATATCACTTTCAGCGACCAATAAGTCTTTCTTTGGAATAATGTTAATTGACTTCGGTTCGCGTCCGGCATCGGAAATTTGTAAGTCGATGGTTTGCTCGGCTGGGTCATATTTAAATTGCAAACCCGGAATCGTCGCAAGATTGATCTGTTCGTCATCGGCACCGTCTGCTGAAATCTTGAGGCCCAGTTCGCGCAGTTCTGACCTTTTCGAAGCCATGGAGCCGTCCGGCTGTAGAAAAAATCCGGCCACCAAATCAATTTTGTAACCATTGATGAGAACATCAAGTTGAAGGCCTGGTGTCTTTGGTGCTGCGTTGGCTGCGGCGGATTCATCAATCAAATGACCCGCACCCGGGATATCGTCAATAGTGGGGGCAGCCACAGCTTGTGTTGCTGTAACTCTTTTAATTTTTGCCCCCGCTGGTGGAACCAAACCTTGGGCCAAAGCCCAAGGTGCCAAAAAGACGGACGCGATCAGAATCGCAATAAGGAAACGAAGTCCCTTATTGAACCTGAACTGTCGCTTCGAATGGTGCATCGTTTACCTTGGCGGTGATCTTTATTGTGCCGCCGGACTTGATTAATTTTGATTTGACAACCCAATCATTGCTGCTTCCAGCAAGAGCATAACCAGCGAGACCGTTATTATAGATATCGGTTTTGCCATTTGCGCTCATGGCCAATGACGCCACGCGCACATGGCGCTGACCAACATTGTTCACTATCAATTTGATGCCACCCTTGACGATTTTTGCTGACCAATCCATTTTGGTCGAAATCCCCGGTGGTGCAAAAAATATTGGAATATTGTGACGCACAGCGAATGCGATAGCTTGTGTACCCTTGGTCGGAGCTGCTGGAATTTCATCAACAAGAAGGCGGTAAGTTTCTTCCCCTGTGACTGGCGTTTTAGACAAACGAACAATACGAACTGTGGCATTTTTGCCTTCGGCAATTGTTAAAGCTGGCGGACTGGCCACCACATCTCTGGTTGGTTCAAGTTTTTCTTGACCGTTCACTTGTGTCCATTTGAACACGCGCACCTGACAATTGAGAACACCTTTGCCATCAATATTACTCAAGGTTTCAGTAGCCGTTGTCGCTGGCGACGTAACCTCAATGTTGACTGGACTGACCTGCAATGTTGCTGCAGAAACAGAAAAAGGCACTGCGAGCAAACTTGTTGCCAGTGCCAGACTACGAACTAAGGTCCCACCCTTGGTCTTCATCATCATACCCCTAAATTTAATTAAGTTTCAGCGGAACCGCCCCGGGATTATTCATCCCAAGGCAGCCCGTATTTTGAACTTTGCAAGGCTGGGCTAAGCAGCCCCAACAAATCTTAGTAGTTCACATAAACCGTGCGTGTTTCTTGATAGAGACCAACAGTTGGATATGGGGTCGCAGTTGGCAAAGACACAGCGATTGTGTGTGTTGTCACAGTGCCACCATTGCCAGTGCCTTGAGCAGCAGCTGCACTTGCGAATGCATAAGATACTGGGATGCTATTTAGACTGTTGAGAAGCAATCCTGAAGCCGAGATTGCAAGGTTGTTGGCAGAGATGAATGACAGGTTATAAGGTGTACCAACGTTGCAAGTAACGCTAACAGTCGAAGAACCAGTTTCTGTGCCGAGAATTGTTGACAAGCTGCCGAAGTTAACGGCCGTTGCCGAAACTGAGCAAGCTTTAGCGATGGTTACTTGCACATTGAATGTGCCTGAGTTGGTGGCAGCAATTGCTGAAGACGCACCGACGATGCTGGCTATAGCTACGATTGGCAGAAGATATTTACGCATGACATTACCCTTGATTGTTAGAATTAAGATTGCACCTAGAGATTTGAAACCGTTGCTTATGTAACAAGCTCACATAGGCCCCCGGGCTTTTCCCTGCCCTGGTGATAGCGCTGTCCATCTTAAACTGGGGTTCAGAAGGCTGGTTAACTGGAGGCTCCAAAAATGTTCCGATTTGAATCAACTGTTGAAAATGGAACTCTGAGTTCATTGATTCATGAGTCAATTCAAGGCTTTGCGAATTTTCTGAAAAATAGTGAAGAACCTGATGATTCATTGGTGATTAAGGATAGCGCACAATCATGCAGGTTTCAGACGCGTTCCGATCTAAAATTGCTCAACGCTATAATCCCTGTTTGTATTGTTACGATCAATCCAATAAAAAACCACTTGCAGCGGTTTAAGCCACAAGTGGTTGAGTAGTTTGAGTTGCTTGATGCGGCGATGAGATATCGGTCAGTAAACAACATTAACTGTTTGCGTAGCTTGATAAAAGCCAATTGAGATCGTTGCTGCTACTGATCCTGTGCCAGACGCTGCAGCAGCGGTATCCAGTTTGAAGTTCGGTGGAGTATTATTTGCTCCGGACAAAATAAATTAAACTGATGTCGATAAAAGCAGTTAACGAAAAGACTCAAGCTGTACGAATTTGAATCACTTCAAGCAGATCAGTAATTGACAAAAATAGTTTGTGTCCGCTGATACAGACCTACTGCCGGATAAGCTTTGGCTACAAGCTTTCCAGTCAAGGTGTGGGTTCCACTGGATACCCCGCCGGTTGCACCCAAAGTCAGGCCAACGCCGATCGTATTTCCAGCAGGATTTCTGAGATTAACGCCGCGTATTAGCAGAGCTGAGCCGGAACGAAGCGAAACATTGTATGGTGTCAAATTGTTGCAGATCATGGTTAAGGTCGACAAAGCTGTTTCTGTGCCGAGAACCGTACTTCGTGTGCCAAAGTTCATTGCTGTTGCACTCACGCGACAAGCTACAACTATGTTTGCTCTTGTATTTAGCGTAGTAGATTGCGTTGCAGCAAATCCTGCACTGGCCGCAAACTGGGTTGCCGCCACCAAGGAAATCACTTACAAAAACATATTAAGTTTTATCACAGATCGACCTCGCACCTGTGATATCCCTAACATCCAAAGTTTAACTCGCTTTGGATATTTCTGGTAAATTTCTGCTTACTTATTTTTGTGACTGCAAATAAAATCAAAATGACGAGACGCATTATTCAATTCGGTACTAGTCGATTTCTGCAAGCACATGCGGATTTGTTTGTGCATGAGGCGCGCGAGGCTGGCCAAGACATTGGGCCAATCACTATCGTTAAGACGACGTCCGGCGAAGAACGCGCCGGGCGTGTTGCAGCCTTTGGTGCAAAGTCTGGATATCCGGTTTTAATCCGTGGAATGATTGATCAAAAGCGGATTGATGAAACAATAATTGTTAAAAGTGTTGATAGCGCTCTGCAAGCAGAACGCGACTGGGAATTAGTTCAAAAACTATTTGTGCATGAAACTGATATTGTCTTTTCGAATGTCGGCGAAAGTGGATATGCGGTTCCGGAATCTGATCAGAACATAACGTCGTCGCAGCTGGAAGTTCCTGCGAGCTTTCCAGCGAAACTTCTCGCGCTCTTGCTGGTACGATTTGAATCTGGGGGCAAACCCATGTTGATCTTGCCATGCGAGCTCGTATCAGAGAATGGAAAAGTGTTACGGCGAACTCTTAATAACCTCGCATTATCATGGGGACTGACCCCAGAGTTTCAATCTTGGTTCGCCACACAAGTTACCATTTGCGACACGCTGGTTGACCGAATTGTTTCTGAAGCGATTGATCCTATTGGTGCCATCTCCGAACCGTACGCTCTGTGGGCTATCAAGCGCGAGGCCACATTTGCAGTGCCTTTTACTCACCCAGCTATAACGATAACTGACAATTTAGAGCCCTATCTGCGGTTAAAGCTTCATATTTTAAATCTTGGTCACAGCTTTCTTGCCGACATTTGGCTAACCGAGAAAAGGCAAGCTGATGAAACTGTTCGTGAAATTTTAAGTGATGTCGCGATCAAATCTCGACTCATGAAAATCTATAAGGAAGAAGTGATTCCGGGGTTTGCGGGTTTCGATATGGAAGCTGCGGCGGTAAAGTACGTTTCAACAACGATGGAACGCTTTCAAAATCCATTCCTCAACCACCGTCTGAGCGATATCGCGCAGAATCACCACCTTAAAATTGAGCGTCGGGTGATCGATTTCATATTGTGGATCAAACAGCGCAATCCGCTAGCGAAGGTGGAACTACTGAAACAGTTAGCTAAATCTGCTTCGTAATTTCCATTTTGCAATGTCCATTGACAATAAAATCAATCCATACTTTACTCGTCTGAACAAAAGTTAAAAAAAAGAACATAAGTTCTAAATCTGGGAGGATGTGGTTTGATTGACGATTGCAGTGGTCTGATTACTAAGCACTGCCTCGACGGCATGTGCGCCAAATGACTGATACGGCAAGTCGAGGTTCCGGTCGTCCAAACTGGTTAACTTCGGAACACCCATTGCCTTGGCTTTTGCCTGCGTCCGCTTTGATGATTGTGTTTGGTGTTTATCCCCTCATCGCCGCCTTGATGAAAACGCTCTACCGAAAGAACGCCGCTACGCGGAAAGAGTCGTTTGATCCACTTTATAACTGGACAAAGATTTTTGAAGACCCGCGCATGTGGGACGCGCTGTGGCACACACTACTTTATACAATCATTGCTCTCACTTTCCAACTCGTCTTGGGAATGTTGATTGCATTGTTGCTGGACTCAGACCGCAAAGGTTATGGCATTTTGCGGGCGATGATGACTCTGCCGCTGGTGATCCCGCCTGCAGTCACGGGCATGATGTTCCTTCTAATGCTAAATGGCTCATTTGGTGTAATCGCTCGCACGATCATCGGCATGGGGCTGTTGCCAACTGGATATTCAATTCTTGGAAATTCTTCGACGGCCCTAGCTGGCGTCATGCTGGCCGAGATATGGCAATGGACGCCCTTTATGGTGCTGATCATGCTCGCTGGGTTGCGGGCACTTCCGAAAGAACCTTTTGAGGCCGCTGCCATAGATGGTGCAACGCCCGTGCAGGCATTTTTCAAACTCACCTTGCCGATGATGTCTAAGGTTATCGCGATTGCAGTTC
>JAYVPZ010000256.1:0-1747 GCA_043757105.1 Aestuariivirga sp.
GGCATGCCAGCCATCTTGCTGCGGCGTTGCCCCGCCACCTGAAATAATCGTGGCCAAAACCATGGTCACAAATTCTTCATTGCTGCGCGTATCCCAGCCTGCAATGTTCAAACCATTGGCGTGGCCCCAGCTTGCCGCCACTTTCGACGGCATGGCTTTTTCAAAAGCCAGACGCACAGCATCAGTCAAAGTTTCCATCGGTGTCGTCGTGCAGTTCATATGCGGTGCTGGTTCTGCCGCATTGCAGATCGTGCCCTTCGGCCCAAAATCCACCGACACACAGCGATACAGCCCCTCATTATAAGGCGGCGGCAAAGCGGCAAACATCATCAGCCCGAGATAGACGCCTGAATGCGAATTCCCCTCATAAGAATTGATGAAATAGGGAATCTGCGGCGGGCTTTTAATGACGATGTGGCACGAGTCTTTTTTAATCGTCACCGTGGCGGTGATATCAAAATCACCAAAGCCATGCCCCGCATCTTCCAAAATTGCAGTACCCTCGTAAACACCATCAGGCACAGTTCCTATCAACTGGCGCATATGCCGGTCGGCCATATCCAGCAATTCATTCACGCATGTATCAACTGTCGGCTTGCCATATTTTTCCACCATAGCTAGAAGATTGCGCTCGCCCACTTGGCACGCCCCAATCAATGCATTGAAATCCCCCTCTTGGTCGCGGCGTGCGCGCATATTGGTGAGGATCATGTTCAGCACATCGTGGCGCGGTTTACCCTTGTCCCAAATCTTCACGGGCGGAATGCGCAAACACTCTGCATAAATTTCTTTGGCGGCCGGGTTATATCCCGCAGGCACAGGTCCGCCAATGTCAGTCAAATGCCCCTTGCACACCGTCCAATACACAAGCTTACTCTTATAGAAAACAGGCTTATACATGCACACATCAATGGCGTGGCTGCCGCCAAAGGCCGGGTCATTATGCAAAATCAAATCACCATCATGAATATCCCCTTCAAAAAACTTGGCCACAGCTTTCATAGCGGGGATCAGCGAGCCCAAATGAATGGGAATATCCTGCCCCTGCAAAATCATTTCAGGTTTCGCGTTGAACAACGCCGTGGAATAATCATGCGCCAGATTGAACACTGACGACCGCGCGGTTTTTTCCAACGCAAGCGTCATCTCGCGCTGTGTGGTTTCAAGAATACCCCGCACAACAGAAAGCGTGATCGGATCAACCTTAGACTTGCGTTTCGTGGCCATAGTGCGGTTCCTCGATTCCAGAGGAAAAGCTAGGCTCGCTCGTCAACTCTGGTCTTGAATACGAGTGAACACGGATTTGGCTGGGGGTGAAGTGACTCGAACTATTGACACCTCAATCACAAAATCTATTGAAGAGTCTTTTTTCTCGTGCAATCCTGCAATTGCGAAATTTTTCGCGGGAGGATTAAAACATGCAAAAACTTACGAGAAGATTAGTGGTTGCAAGCGCCATCGCACTATCCCTTGCAGCAACACCAGCATTCGCTGAAGATAAAATTCTGGCCTCAGTGCCAGGACTCACTTTCCCTTTCTTTGTTCATATGATGAAAGCATTCAAGGCGGAGGCTGAAAAGCTAGGCATGGGTGTTATTGAAAGCGATGGCCAAGTGTCCTCGCCAAAGCAGACCGCAGATATTGAAGCTGCGATCACTCAGGGCGTTAAAGGCATTGTCATCAGCCCGAATGAAGTCGACGCCATGGCACCAGCTTTGAAACAAGCCGTTGACGCTGGCATTCCGGT
>JAYVPZ010000257.1:0-1747 GCA_043757105.1 Aestuariivirga sp.
GGCATGCCAGCCATCTTGCTGCGGCGTTGCCCCGCCACCTGAAATAATCGTGGCCAAAACCATGGTCACAAATTCTTCATTGCTGCGCGTATCCCAGCCCGCAATATTCAAGCCATTGGCATGGCCCCAGCTTGCCGCCACTTTCGATGGCATGGCTTTTTCGAAAGCCAGGCGCACAGCATCGGTCAAAGTCTCCATCGGTGTCGTGGTGCAATTCATATGCGGTGCGGGTTCTGCCGCATTGCAGATCGTGCCCTTGGGCCCAAAATCCACCGAAACACAACGATAAAGCCCCTCATTATAGGGCGGCGGCAAAGCGGCAAACATCATCAGGCCGAGATAAACACCCGAATGCGAATTGCCTTCATAGGAATTGATGAAATAGGGAATCTGCGGTGGGCTTTTTATTTTGATGTGGCATGAGTCTTTTTTAATCGTCAGCGTGGCCGTAATATCAAAATCGCCAAAGCCATGGCCTGCATCTTCCAAAATCGCCGTGCCCTCATAAATGCCATCCGGCACCGTGGCGATCAGCTGGCGCATATGCCGGTCCGCCATATCCAGAAGTTCATTCACGCATGTATCAACCGTTGGCTTGCCATATTTTTCCACCATGGCCAAAAGATTGCGCTCGCCCACTTGGCAGGCGCCAATCAACGCATTGAAATCGCCTTCTTGGTCACGGCGCGCGCGCATATTGGTGAGGATCATGTTGAGCACATCGTGGCGCGGTTTGCCTTTGTCCCAAATCTTCACTGGCGGAATGCGCAAACACTCGGCATAAATTTCTTTGGCGGCTGGGTTATACCCCGCGGGCACAGGCCCGCCAATGTCGGTCATATGCCCCTTGCACACTGTCCAATAGACCAGCTTGCCCTTATAAAACACGGGCTTATACATGCACACATCAATGGCGTGGCTGCCGCCAAAGGCGGGGTCATTATGCAATATCAAATCACCATCATGAGTGTCACCTTCAAAAAACTTGGCCACAGCTTTCATGGCGGGGATCAGCGAGCCCAAATGAATCGGAATATCCTGCCCCTGCAAAATCATCTCCGGCTTGGCATTAAACAGCGCCGTAGAATAATCATGCGCCAGATTAAACACCGACGAGCGCGCCGTCTTCTCCAACGCCAAAGTCATCTCACGCTGCGTGGTTTCAAGAATACCCCGCACTACAGAAAGCGTGATCGGATCAACTTTAGATTTGCGTTTCGTGACCATAGTGCGGTTCCTCGATTCCAAAGGAAAAGCTAGGCTCGCTCGTCAACTCTGGTCTTGAATACGAGTGAACACGGATTTGGCTGGGGGTGAAGTGACTCGAACGGTTGACACCTCAATCACAAAATCTATTGAAGAGTCTTTTTTCTCGTGCAATCCTGCGATTGCGAAATTTTTCGCGGGAGGATTAAAACATGCAAAAACTCACGAGAAGATTAGTTGTTGCAAGCGCCATCGCACTATCCCTTGCAGCAACACCAGCATTAGCTGAAGATAAAATTCTGGCCTCGGTGCCAGGACTCACTTTCCCTTTCTTTGTTCATATGATGAAAGCATTCAAGGCGGAGGCTAAAAAGCTAGGCATGGGTGTTATTGAAAGCGATGGCCAAGTGTCCTCGCCAAAGCAGACCGCAGATATTGAAGCGGCGATCACTCAGGGCGTTAAAGGCATTGTCATCAGCCCGAATGAAGTCGACGCCATGGCACCAGCTTTGAAACAAGCCGTTGACGCTGGCATTCCGGT
>JAYVPZ010000258.1:0-1739 GCA_043757105.1 Aestuariivirga sp.
GGACGCCAAAATCGCATTAGACAAAAAAGGCATCCCCACCCGCGTGGTTTCAGTGCCATCCATGGAACTCTTCGAACGCCAATCAAAAGCCTATAAAGCGTCCGTCATGGGCACCGAAAAAATCCGCATCGCCATCGAAGCAGGTGTGAAAACCGGCTGGGAAAAATTCATCGGCGACAACGGGCATTTCATTGGCATGACAGGGTTTGGAGCGAGTGCTCCGGCGGAAGTGCTTTACGAGAAGTTTGGGATCACGGCGAAGGCTGTGGTGAAGGCGGCGAGTGGGAAGTAATTGTTCAAACGATAAATGTGTTAATGTGTTTGAAAAACTCGCCAATACTCAGCCCTTGTTTGCAATCTTCAAAATTTCATCTAGGCTGCTCGGAGCTGGGGCAGTGGGTTTCAAGATTAAATGGACAAGTTTGATAAGCTCGTCGGGCAAATCTACGACTGTGCTGCGAATCCTGAGTTATGGACGGGCACACTTTCAAACATTCGCGACCATTTGGGGGCGGCTTATGTGCTTGTCAGCATGGCAGAGTTGACAACACAGGGACCAGGAAGTCCGCCATTTACGATTTTCAAATATAGCCCTTGGGATGCGGAGTGGTTCCTTAAGTTGGGCCAACTTCTGCCAATTATTCCCAGCAACGATATTTTAATTCAAAGCGAAATCGATGATACGGTACGATATTCAGCGTATGTTGACCAAGAGGTTTTTCGGTCCTCAGAATTCTACAAATTATGGGTTGAACCCCAAAGACTGAGTGACACGCTCAATGTAAATTACATAAAGCGTCAGGGGATCAACGGCGTTATCTCAGCGACCCGCAGCATCGACATTGGATTTTTTGAAGACAAGCAAGTGAAGATCTTGGACGCGCTCTCGCCTCATATTCGTCGCGCGATGCTGATCAATGATATTGTCGATAAGGGCAAGCTTGCACTCTCGCTTTACCAAAAAGTGTTGGATAGTTTGACCGTAGCTGTATTTGTGGTGGGGTTAGGCCAACGCTTGGCATTTACCAATAGCATCGGCGAAGAATTGCTTTCGGATGGAAACTTTGTTTTTATTGATGGTGGAAGTTTTGTTGCCCAACGAATTGGTGGTGCGCCACTGGCATTCGACGATGCGATAGCGCGCGCCCTCAAAGGAGATGTAGCGCTGGGCCGTGCCGGCATTGGCGTTCCGCTTATTGGCTTAAACGGCGAACGCGCTGCTGCTTATATTCTTCCCATTTCGGGTAATGATTTACGCCGTGATTTGGGCCGCGGGCATGCAGTCGTTTTTGTGGCGGGGCAGGGCGAGCAACAACCTATGGCAATCGAGATTTTACGAACGGTGTTTGATCTGACGTCGGCAGAAGCACGGGTTACCGCACTCATTGCAAAGGGTGAAGGCCCTATAGCAATTGCCGAAGCCATGAATATTTCGACCAGCACAGTTCGCACCCACTTATCGCGAAGTTTCCAAAAAACCGAAACTCATGACCAGCTTGCGCTTATGGCAAAAGTGAATGCGCTGTTGCCGCCTATATTATAATATCATTTCCCTCATCCATATGAATGACGAACGCACGCTCAATTCCTGCTTTAACAACAGACCACGGTGAATTACGGTGATGTGGTGGATTACGGTGACAGTGCATTTAATTATGTCTCTTCTCAGTTATCAAGTCAGTGGTGATCTAGCTAAGGCGTTGCATAATAAGATTGGCAATAAAGTTCAAAAGGAAACG
>JAYVPZ010000259.1:0-1730 GCA_043757105.1 Aestuariivirga sp.
GTTGTGATTTTGGAAATGGGAGGATCCTAATCGAATTGTGCTACGCAATATATGTCGCAAGCCCCGTGCCAGTTCTTAATAAACCCTTAAAATTTCTATAAACCGCTGTATTTAAAGCATATTAAGAACTTCTGAGAAATTAAATCAAAACGCTGCCAGATCAGTTGAGCCAATAAATTGTGCAGCGCACCATCTAAAAAAGCAGCACATTAAACAGGCTGGCTAATTTTTAACCAGTTGGAAAAACGCTCCAAGCCCTCGGCCAACTTGTGTTCCTCTTTCAAATAACACATCCGAAGATAGCCTTCGCCTGCATCACCAAAGGCAATGCCAGGCGCAAAGCCGACATTAGCTTCATCAATAACCTTCATTGCGGTCGCCATTGAGTCCGTCATGCCCTCAATGCCGAAAAAGGCGTAAAATGCGCCGTCTGGTCTTGAGAGACGGAGTTGCGGGAAATCCTTCAACGCTTCAATGACAGTCTCGCGGTTTTTGCGGGCCTTGGTTACTTGCAGCTCAATAAAATCATCCCCTTCATCCAGCGCCGTCACGCAGCCGCGTTGGAGAAATACAGCAGTGCCTGATGTGTTGTATTGAATAACCCGCTCAATCACCGGAGCTAAAATTTTTGGTGCTTGAATCCAACCCACCCGCCAACCCGTCATCGCCCAATTCTTGGAAAACGTGTTGCAAAGAATGAGTTGTTCTTCTGTGTCGCAAATATCCAAGAACGACGGAGCGCGCGTTGCGCCATCTGCGCCGTAATAAAAACGCGAGTAAACTTCGTCAGCTAAGATCCAAATACCAGCTTTGCGGCAAGCATCACGAATGGCGATCAGATCAGCTTTGCTGGCCACCCAACCTAACGGGTTTGACGGCGAGCAAAGGCATATTGCTTTTGTGCGCGGTGTGATGGCGGCAAAGAGGCGGTCTAAATCCAGCGCCCATTTGCCATTTGCGAACGTCATAGGCACTTCAACGGGTTTTGTTCCTTGAATGCGCAAGGGCCCCGCATAGTTTGGCCAAGCGGGAGTTGGGATGATAATTTCATCGCCATCAGCGGCAATGATTTGGATTGCAGTTTGGATGGCTTGCATGCCGCCACCCGTGACGCAAAAATTTTCAACGTCAAACACGCGGCCAAAGTTGCGGGTGTGATAGCGCGCCAAAGCTTCGCACAGTTCAGGAATGCCGCGTTGATAGGTGTAAAACGTTTCACCCTTGGCTAAGCTTGCGGCGGCAGCATTCGAAAATTTTTCAGGTGTTGGCAAATTACCTTCACCAGACCAGAAGGGAATAATACTGGGCTTAGTGAAGCCATACATGGCCACTTTAACAATGCCGCTATCTGGTTCGAGCTGAGCTGGGTTTGTGAGTTTTGAAATGAGATTCATTTCTACACAATGCAAATAAAAAACCCGGGTGGCAAGCACCCAGATTTAATAATTCGATATTTTGAAATTAGCGCTTCTTCAAGGAATCGCGAATTTCAGCAAGCAAAGCTTCCGAAGCTGTTGGGCCAGCTGGTGCTGGAGCTGGTTCGGCCTTCTTCATGCGGTTCGAAATCTTCACCAATTGCATCAAAATGAAAGCAAGGATCAAGAAGCCGATAACGATCGTGATGAAGTTACCATAAGCGAAAGTAGCACCTGCTTCTTTGGCACCCGCCAAAGTTACATCTTTTGGTGTGCCGCCAGCAAGTTGGATAAACTTGTTTGAAAAATCGATGC
>JAYVPZ010000260.1:0-1729 GCA_043757105.1 Aestuariivirga sp.
GTTGTGGTGCATGAAGGCACGTTGAGCACACTTAAGCGCTTCAAGGATGAAGTGAAAGAAGTGCAAACCGGCCAAGAATGCGGCATGGCATTTGAAGGTTATCAAGACATGCGCGCAGGCGATGTGATCGAATGCTTTAGAGTTGAGAAGGTGGCACGGACGCTGGATTGATTTTATGAAGGTAGATGTTCTGGAAAAAGATCTATTACAATTACTTGAGCTAAACTATTCCTATACTGAATCTGAAGTGCTGGCCATTTCCTTGTTTGGGAAGTCGCGGTATTTTGGTGTGCTTCAATACAGACTCAAATGGGTTAGACTTGGCTTCATAGTTTGGCTTGTTGCAGGAATTTCAATTATAATTTCATCGAATTTTTATAAGCTAACTCAATCGTATTGGCCGCAGATTGGGTTGTTTGTCTTATTTTTGATTATCGTTGCTTGGTTGTTTGGTAAGAATGATGAGTGGTTCAATAATGGGATATTAAAAGATGCCAGAGCCTATCAGACTTTGCCTATTGCTTGCAGTGTAAAGATTGACAAAGTCGGTTTTGAAACGACAACTGTTTCCGCATATGGAACTTCTAAATGGCATGAATTTACGCACGCATATGAAACAAAGGCTCATTTTCTGCTGTACACACACCGACTACGCGCTGTGGCAATTCCGAAGAGCTGTTTAAGTGGTGATTATAAAATTGACAGCTTGCGAGCGTTGATCGTGCGTAGCGGTTTAAGTTTTGAACAAAGATTAGCTTTTGGATATTAGCCACCTTACCTTCATCGTCCAAGATATCGAAAAAATGTCGCGTATTATCGTTGAGGTTCTTGGCGGGCGTGAAGTTTATGAAAGTGGGGATAAACTACACTCAATATCGCCCGAAAAATTTTTCGATATGGGAGATTTCTGGATTGCCATCATGCAAGGCGATCCTTTGCCATCGCGCACTTACAATCATATTGCGTTTAAAGTTTCGCTTGATCAATTCGCTAAAGCCAAATCAGCAATTGAGAATTTGGGGCTAGAATTTCGCACCTCGCGCCCACGTGTTGCTGGCGAAGGGCAATCGCTTTATTTTTATGATTATGATAATCATTTGTTTGAATTGCACACCGGCTCGCTTGAAGAGCGATTGGCCGCTTATAAAGAATTGGACGAAAAACTATGAGCCACGCCACAGCCCCATCCCAACGCATGTTGCGCGCAGGCGAATTGATCCGCCATGCGCTGGCTGAGATTTTTCTGCGTGGGGAAACTAATGATCCGGATTTGAGTAAACTCGCCCCCACGGTGGCTGAGGTTCAAATCTCGCCTGACCTCAAGATCGCCACCGCCTATGTGCGCACGCTTTTTGCGGGCAAGGAAGAGCTTATGATGGAAGCGCTTCACAGGAACCGCAAATATATTCGCGGGCTCATGGCACCAAAGCTGGGCATGAAATATACGCCTGATGTTCGGTTTCGAATTGATACTGCTTTGGATTATGCAAATAAAATTGACGAAATTTTGCGCAAGCCCGAAGTGCAGCAGGATTTGAAGAAGGAGGATTAGTCTCCGTCTTGCTCCCGATTCAATTGAACCCTATGGTCTTTCTTTGTCATCACAGGAGTTTGAAATGCGGATCATTGCGACACTGGCATTAGCGTTAATCTCTCAGGTGAGCTTTGCGGTGGCGCAAACCACAGAAGAAGTGAAGTCTGATATTTTATCAGCACTTTCCACACCCAT
>JAYVPZ010000261.1:0-6618 GCA_043757105.1 Aestuariivirga sp.
GCAAACGCAACGGTCGTGGCACGTCTCAAAGCTGCGGGCGCTATTGTTATTGGTAAGACCAATCTCGATCAATTCGCAACAGGGCTTGTGGGCGTGCGAACACCTTACCCTATTCCGAAAAATGCTGTGGATGCCTCACTGGTTCCCGGTGGGTCGAGTGCAGGATCAGCCGTTGCAACGGCGCGCGGCATCGTTTCCTTTGCATTGGGGACAGACACGGCGGGCTCTGGCCGCATTCCTGCCGGGCTCAATAACATCGTAGGATTGAAACCCACAGTCGGTGCGCTTTCAACCACTGGCGTGGTGCCCGCATGTCGCACACTTGATTGTGTTTCAGTTTTTGCGCTGACCGTCGATGATGCTTATGCCACCTATCAAGTTGCAGCAGGTGCTGACACCTCTGATGCGTATTCAAAGACTGTTGCAGTAAAGCTGCTTTCTTCACGTCCACCGGTTTTAACTGTGGGTGTTCCGGCCAAAGCCGACCTCAAATTCTTTGATGATGATGCCATGCGAACGGGCTTTGAAACGGCATTGGCCTCACTCACATCGCTGGGTTGCAAGTTGATAGAAATTCCATTCGGTGATTTTTATGCCACCGCTAATCTGCTTTACGAAGGCGCTTGGGTGGCCGAACGCTATGCAGCCATCGAAGATTTTTTGAAGGCAAAGTCAGATGCCTTACATCCAATTACGCGCTTGATTATCGGTGGAGCTGAAAAACTCTCGGCGGCAGATGCGTTCAAAGGATTCTACGCATTGCAAGCCCTAAATGCAAAGCTTGCTCGCGTCATCGCTTCAGTCGATCTCATCTGTGTGCCGACAGCGCCAACGCACTACACAGTTGATGCCGTTCTTGCCGAACCCATCATCACCAATAGCAGGCTTGGCACCTACACGAATTTCGTCAACTTACTTGATCTTTGTGGGATCACGGTGCCCAGTGGAATTCGCCGCGATGGCCTGCCGATGAGTGTCACTTTTCTGGCAGACGCTGGAAAAGATCATTTGGTGGCGGCACTGGCAAGAGATGTTCACACCAACAGTCAACTGCCGCTTGGTGCCACCGGATGGCAACAGCCAACTGCAGCACCCCTACCGTCATCCGCCAATGATGGCATGATCGAAATTGCAGTGGTGGGTGCGCATCTATCGGGCATGCCACTCAACCCTCAACTCAAAAATCTTGGTGGGCAATTCTGCCGTGTGTCAAAAACGATTCCCGCCTATAGTCTTTATGCGCTCGCCGGACAGACTATTCCTAAACCAGGTCTTTTGCGTTCAGTCGAAGGTAAGGGATCGAGCATTGATGTGGAAGTGTGGGGATTACCGCCAGAAGGATTTGGCGCCTTCGTGGCCGCCATTCCATCTCCACTCGGCATTGGAACCCTTGCACTTGCCGATGGCACCAACCCAAAGGGATTTCTGGTCGAAACCGCAGGCTTGGAAGGCGCAACCGACATTTCTGATCTCGGTGGTTGGCGCAAATATATTGCCAGCTCTAAACTGTGAAACCATAATTTTGGATGCGTTTGTTTCCCCGTGCAAAATCGTTCCGCCCCCAAAGCCTGGATCATCTGAGGCTGGAGTTTTCGGCTCCTTGTTCCATTTGACAATCACGAGTCCGGCAGAAACTGTGCCACAAGAAAGCTAGAGCGTCGGATGGTCGACGTGAATCCATATCCTGCTGCATTGAAGTAGTTTGAACACTCTTCGGCCGTGAAGAGTGAGCAGATGTTGCCGATTGCTTTCCAGAGTTCGTCAATGGTTCTTGCGGCGGTTTTTCTCAACGTTAGCGTCCGGTCACGGCCGCCTTGTTTAGTTTTCGCCAATGAGATTGAACAGTCGACGTAGAGACGATGATTGTGTCGTCCACTGATTGGTTCTGTTCCTATGTCTGGACATATCTCTAGCGACAAGATTGTAGTGATTGAGACGCGGCGGCGTTGGTCTGATGAGGAGCGGCGGCAAGCTGTTGAAGAAACGCAACATATGGCGGTTTCGGTTGTTGCGCGGAAGTTAGGGATGGCCAAGAGCCTGCTGTTTCGCTGGCGCAAAGAGGCTGGTTTTTCGGCTAAGCGCAGGCCAACTGCTCCATTCGTACCGATGCGGATCGCGGCTTCGTCGGCATCGGTGATGAGCATGCCACCATCAGCAGCGCCACAGGCTTCGACTTCAGCAACACAAGGTGCTGGCACCATTGAGATTGAACTTGCGGGTGGGCACAAACTGAGGGTTCAAAGCCCGATTGATGCTGAGGCGCTGAAGCACGTCATTGCTGCTCTGAGGGTTTGATGATCCCTGTTCCGGCTGGTGTCAGGGTATGGCTTGCGGCAGGTCATACAGACATGCGCAAGGGCTTTGCCGGATTGGCGATGTTGGTGCAGGCGAGCTTGCAGCATGATCCTCATAGTGGGCAGCTGTTTGTGTTTCGGGGTAAGCGTGGCGATCTGATCAAGCTGATCTGGCATGATGGTCAAGGCGCATGCCTGTTTGCCAAGAGATTAGAGCGGGGCCGCTTTATCTGGCCCGCAACACATGGAGATGCGGTGACGATCACGCCAGCACAATTGGGCTATCTGCTGGAGGGCATTGATTGGCGCGCACCGATCAGAACGCAGCGACCAGAACTTGTTGGATGATTGCGCTAAAATAGTTGCGCCAGATTGACTCGCGGCAGAACGCGCAAGTGCTGATCGCTCGTTCTGGTGATACAAATTGTGCATGGATATCGATCTCGCCAATCTGCCATCGGACACTGAAGCGCTTCGAGCGCTGGTGCGGGTTCTGGCTGGTGATGTGAAGAGCAAAGGGTTGCTCATTGAGCAGCTGAAGGCGCAGATCGCCAAGCTAAAGCGCATGCAGTTTGGGAAATCATCGGAGAAGATTGACCAGCAGATTGCGCAGCTAGAGCTGCAACTTGATGAACTGCATGAAGATGAAGGCCATGCGGCTGCCACAAGCCCCGCTGTCGTGCAGGCCCTGGTTAAAGAAACACCTGAGAAGCCTTATCGCAAACCGCTGCCTGATCATCTGCCGCGCGAAGAAGAAGTACACGAGCCATCTTGCACCTGCCCAAACTGTGGTGGTGCAATGCGTAAGTTGGGTGAGGATGTAACTGAGGTTTTGGAATATGTGCCAGCCTCTTTCAAGGTAATCCGCCATGTCCGGCCAAAGCTGTCATGCCGCGTGTGCGAGACAATTGTGCAAAACCCGATGCCGTCATTGCCGATTGAACGCGGACGTCCTGGGCCTGGTCTTCTGGCCCATGTGTTGGTGGCCAAATATGCCGATCATCTTCCACTGTATCGGCAATCAGGCATTTATGCCCGCGAAGGCGTTGAGCTTGAACGCTCCACCTTGGCCGATTGGGTGGGCCGTTCGGTAGCGCTGCTTGATCCGTTGATCGAAGCCTTACGCAAAGATGTGCTGGCTGTTCGACGTCAGGTCTCATGGGACAAATTGGCTGACTTGAATAAGGGAGGATTTCTGGTTCATCGTATCAAAACGGAGAACTGGAATGAAACATATATCCGAGAGCCACGCAACGTCCGAGAAGGTTGTGAAGGACATTCGCCGGGCGACACGCAAACAGTATTCGGCTGAAGAGAAGATCAGGATCGTGCTGGATGGCCTGCGCGGCGAATACAGCATTGCGGAACTGTGCCGGCGTGAGGGCATTGCAGAGAGCTTGTATTATGCCTGGTCGAAGGAGTTCCTAGAGGCTGGAAAACGCAGGCTTTCAGGCGACAGAGAACGTTCAGCCACGGGCGGTGAGGTGAAAGATTTGCGCCGCGAAGTGCGCGACATGAAGGAGTTGGTGGCTGACCTCGCGCTGGAAAACCGCCTGCTTAAAAAAAGCATGATCGGGGCGGGGGGAGAAGAGGCATGAGATACCCTGCATCTGAAAAGCTGGAGATCATTCGTCTTGTCGAAAAATCTCATTTGGCCGTACGGCGAACACTGGACAAACTGGGCATTGCGCGGGCCACATTCTATCGCTGGTACGATTTACATCGGCTAGGTGGCATCGGGCCCTTGAAGATCACAGAGCATTAATGGAGTTGCGCTTTGCGTCCAAAGATGACCCCTTTTGAAAGACATAAACCCAAGCATAATCAAAGTGAAGCTTTCAATCTTAGGTGGGGTCAATGCTGAATGCGTTTTCACACGCCGTGCTCGAACAGGTCGGACATATGCTGCCGCTGCCGGCGAAGCCAAGGCCGGTTTAAAATGCCAGTAGACAAGCTATCGAAAATTTTCATCGCAGAGACTTGTTCCCGAAAGCGGATGTCGTTGCAGCGAACAGAATTCACCCAAAGAGGCTATTCGTAGTCAAGATCAAAGGCACTCTTTCGGAAAAAATTCAATGTAACTCAGTTGCTCCGCGCAATCGCTTTAATGTACTCAATTGGGTAGGGTGCGAATACACGGTTTGGCATGTTCAAGCCAATCGCAGCACCAATCTCCGCTGCGAAGGTAGTGCAGTCGCTAAAGCCTAGCATATAGTTCCCAGATGACCGCCACTTTTCGAAGACGGCCCTCGCGTTATCGTAGGCATCAGAGTTTACCGACACAATGAGCACGTAATCGGGCTTTTCACTCGAATCATCAAAAATCTGCCCCGGTGACAACCCGAACACCGCTTCGTATTTGGTCTTGTCGGATTGCGGATAGAAACCGACAACCTGCTGGGTGGTTATCTTCGCCGGGCTATCACCCTTGTTCCAGATTACGAAAGCGTGACCAAGATCACCCCCCTTGGCCGCCAGCGAGACCGCGTATTCGGTATTCTCAGAGCGGATTTTCTTATCTATGTATTTCTTTTCAGCGGCGTCAGATGGTGTCGCAAAAACTGTCACAACAATAGCTGCCAGCATTCCAACAAGAGTGTTCATGTTTACCTCCAATCACCCCAACATTTCCTATGTATACCTCAAAATTTAATATGTGCCAGCGTTGCGTGATCCGCATTATTACCAGCCTGCTGGCTTTCGAAGGTCTTATATCTGGCGAGCGCAACTGCGGCAGTTTTCTGGAGTCGGTCACGAGCTCCAGCGTTATTAGTTCGCAGACTCAGGATTGCGGACTTTTCATCGCCAAGCTTTGAAAGCTCTACAGCCAGTGCGTGACGGAAGCTATTGAGCTCTTGCTTTGCAGTGTTGGCCGCTTCCTTGTCTGCCGCTAATCCCGTTGACACAGCTCGTTTTGCCGCTGCTACTTCGAGATCGCGCTCTTTCTGTAATAGAGAACCGACAGCTGTGTTATTCTTCTCAAAGGCCGCGTCGATTTCCTCGTAATCAGCTTGAACTAATTTAGCCTCTTTAGCTAAGGCAGCAGCAAGATCATCCAGAACTAGTTTTTCGTCGTTGAGCCGTGCGCCTTCCTCTCTGAGCAGAACTGATGCAGTCAATAAAAGCGGGCGGGAGTTCTCACGTAACTTGCTATCTGCAGCCATACTTAGGGCCTCATGAACCTGAGTACGACCCAGAAGGTCAGCAACCACAGACTTAAAAGAGTAGACTGCCCCATCTACGTCGCTGTAGCCGAGGGCTGCCGCGTACGGTGATCCGAGCTTGCGCCCAAGTTGGGCAAAACTGGCGCTCAACTCGGAAAGATTGTTTTCGAGCGATTTTAGCTTTCTGTTCACACTGGAGCCAAAATCAGGTTCGGCTGCTAACATTATTGTTAAAGCATTACGATTGGAAATGTCTTCTACGACTGACGATATCATCTTTCTCGCCTCAGCACCGTCAGACGGCAGATCCTGGGTTGGTAGAGTAGCCTCTGGCAATGCCGGCAACGCCAATCCTTTCCCAATCTGGTTGAGCAATTCCAAGAAGTTCGGCGGCGTTGCCGCCCACTTCGATGCGTCCGAACTAATGAGAGCTGCAGCGAGAACCGCCTTCTCCCGGTCAAGTTCAGTCAGCGCGTCGTCAGCGGCTCTAAACGAGACAAAGCGAGCAATTTCTCTCTGCTCAATGGGCCCAGCTTCCGCAAATCCTAGTCCTGCCAACGCACCGACAATGATTGCCGCTGCTACTAGCAGCTGTTTAAAATTGTTACGATACATTCGAGCGTCTTTCCTGGATTGTCGAGCGGTTTTTCGAAGCGCTTTCTTGCGTTCTCTTCTCGTCGCGTGAGTTCCTTGCCAGCCTCTTGTCCCAAGTGCTCGACGCCCTTTCCAATAACGTCGACTACCTTCACGACCTCATTATTTGGCCCCGGACCTTTTGTAAGGTCGTTCCAAATACCTTCGTAGTATTTTCGTATTGTATTGTTTGGGCCAAAACAGTCCTTCCCAACTTGACCTCCCAAGCATTTTCCCAACTCCCGTATTGTCAGTCGACCGCCTGTGCAAGACGCAAACGACATTGGTTCACCGCCGCTAGAAACTGCGCATTCGGCAGCAATGCGCCATTCTTCATTGACGCTTGGTGCGGCCGCACAAATAGCAAATGAGGCAGCCCCCTGGCTGCTCGCTGCGCAACCTACAAGCCTTCCAGCTTCACCTGGAAGAATTGAGCTGCTGCCGGTTTCGTGGACACTGAGTTAAGGTGTTTTAACGGAACTGGAGATTTCAAATGGAACGAAGAAAGTATACGCGCGAGTTCAAGC
>JAYVPZ010000262.1:0-6601 GCA_043757105.1 Aestuariivirga sp.
TGTAATTGATGGCATATTCAGCGCGTTGGTCACAGCACCATTGATCAAATAATCAGACATCTGTTCGGCCACTTGCAAAGCAACATTTTCTTGTGCTTCGCCCGTGGACGCACCAAGATGAGGTGTTGCAATTACATTTTCTAATTTGAATAGCTTGTGCTCAGTCGCTGGCTCAACTTCAAACACGTCAAGTGCCGCGCCCGCCACATGCTTTGAAACCAAAGCATCATAAAGCGCGTCTTCATTCACCAATCCACCACGCGCACAATTGATAATGCGCACGCCTTTTTTCATTCGAGAAATAGCAGCCGCGCCAATAATATTGCGCGTTTTGTCGGTCAGCGGAGTGTGTAGGGTGATGAAGTCGGCGCGGGTAATAAGTTCGAGAAGCTCGACCTTTTCGACACCAATTTCAAGCGCCCGTTCGGGCGAGAGGAAAGGATCATAAGCGACCACTTTCATTTTCAAACCCAGCGCACGGTCAGCAACAATCGAACCAATGTTACCGCAACCAATAACACCCAGTGTTTTATTGAAAAGCTCAACCCCCATAAAGCGGTTCTTCTCCCACTTGCCAGCCAGCGTTGAAGCAGAAGCTTCCGGGATCTGCCGCGCCAATGCCATCATCATGGATAGGGCGTGTTCGGCGGTTGTAATCGCATTGCCAAAGGGCGTGTTCATCACAACAATACCGCGCTGCGATGCAGCTGGAATATCCACGTTATCAACGCCAATGCCCGCACGACCAATCACCTTCAGACGCGTTGCCGCTTCAAGAATTTTTGGTGATACTTTTGTGGCCGAGCGAATAGCAAGTCCATCATATTCACCAATCTTGGCCAACAAGGCATCCTTGTCTTTGCCAAGGTCAGGCAAATAATCAACCTCAACCCCACGGTCGCGGAAAATTTGAACAGCGGTTTCAGAAAGTTTGTCAGATACGAGTACGCGAGGTGCCATGGGGAAACTCCAAAAAAGCGAATAGCGAATAGTGGTTAGCGAATAGGGAAGAAAGATTACGAAGCGAAACTATTCACTATTCGCTACTCCCTACTCGCTTCTTTGAAAGCCCAATCAAGCCATGGAATCAGCGCTTGAACATCGGATGTTTCAACCGTTGCACCACACCAAATCCGAAGCCCCGGAGGTGCATCACGGTATGCGCCGATGTCAAAGGCAACACCTTCAGCGTCAAGCGACTTCACCATTTTCTTTGGCACATCTTCGTTGCCATCTAGTGTTAAACACACAGATGTATTTGAACGCGTTGAAGGCACCTTCGCCAAATGATGTGCATAAGAAGTCTTCGAAATCCAAGCATCAATCACAGCGGCATTGGCATCAGCACGCTTGCGCAAGCCGCTCAGCCCGCCAACCGTCTTGGCCCATTCCAGAGCCAACACATAATCTTCAACGCACAGCATCGAAGGCGTGTTGATTGTTTCACCTTCAAAAATGCCGTCGATCAATTTGCCACCCGATGTGAGGCGGAAAATTTTTGGCATTGGCCAAGATGGCATATATGATTCCAAACGCGCCACAGCTCGCGGTGATAAAATCAAAACACCATGTGCGCCCTCGCCGCCTAAAACTTTCTGCCAAGAAAAAGTCACAACATCGAGCTTGGTAAAATCCATATCCTGCGCAAAAGCCGCAGAGGTCGCATCACAAATCGTCAGGCCTTCGCGCGACGCAGGAATCCAATCGGCATTCGCAACACGAACACCCGACGTCGTTCCATTCCACGTAAACACCACGTCATTGGCAAAATTGATCTGCGCCAAATCTGGAAGCTCACCATAAGGTGCAATAATTTTGCGGGCATCTTTCAGCTTCAGCTGTTTAATAACATCAGATACCCAGCCTTCGCCGAAACTTTCCCAAGCCACCATGTCTACACCACGCGCACCAAGCAGCGACCACATGGCCATTTCAACTGCACCGGTGTCAGAAGCTGGCACAATCCCAATCTTATAATCAGAAGGAACACCCAGCACTTCGCGCGTTAAATCAATCGCCTTTTTGAGGCGTTTTTTGCCCAAAGAAGAACGATGCGAACGGCCTGTTACAGCAGAATTTAAAAGTTGTGGTGTCCAGCCCGGAAATTTAGCGCAGGGGCCTGAAGAAAAATTCGCGCAATTCGGCTTCGCAGCCGGCTTCATATCTGTCATTTTGATCTCCATCCTTACAGATGGGAAGGCCCTCATTGGGGAGAGCTCGCCCGAAGACGCGTATGGCGCAAATAGCGTCGCAAGGCAAGGTTGAATTTAAACTTCAGCGCAAATAATGCCCTAAGAAACCAAGCATGCGTTGCCACGCAAGTTCTGCCGCTGCCCGGTCATGCACGTCGCGTTGCTCATTCATGAATGCGTGATCGGCATCATATCTAAAAACACCATGCGGAACATTGGCAATTTTCAAATCAGCTTCAAATGCATCCACGCGTTCCGGCGTTACAAAATCATCCGTATTTGAAAAATGCCCTTGCACGGGTACACGAATGTTCTTCGGATCAAAAAACTCCGCTGGCGGTAATCCATAGAATGGCACAACACATGAAATTTCAGGTGCTGAAGACGATAACATCGCAACAGCACCCCCCATGCAAAAACCTGTAATTCCAATTTTAGGCGAAGAACGTTTCAGATATTGAATGGCACCAAGCACTACATTCTGCGACGCGTCAGCAAAATCCAGCGAATTCATTTCAAGATTCGCAGCAGCGTGGTCATGATAAGGTATAACAGTTCCTGCATATAAATCAGGCGCTAGCGCCTCATATCCCGCAAGAGCCAGTCGGTCACAAATCCCTTTGATTTGGTCTTGAAGGCCCCACCATTCCTGAATCACCACAACACCGGGCGCATGATCTTGCCCGGCCTTGGCCAAATAGCCTTCGGTCTTTTTGCCATCAACGCGTGGAAATGAAATGCGAGTGCCCATCTTGTATTCTCCAATGAGACCACACCATACATATCAATAAAAGACGCGCCACGGACATATGCCCGCAGCGCGTCTTTTTAAATGTTCACCCTCGTTCGCAGATCAGAACTTAAAGCGCAAACCAGCTGTCAACGAATGCTCAGTCGCATCATCACCCGTAATCATAATGTCGCGGAAGTGATAGCCAACATCCAGAGCAAGATTGTTTGTCATATCAAGTGACGCACCAACAGTGGCAGACAAAGCAACGCCGCTGTCATTCACACCAATGCCCGCGCGGTTGACCCAGCCATAACCTGCACCCACACCAACATACGGCGTAATCGGCGAGTCGTTTTTCCAATCATAATAAACGTTGCCCATTACAGCAGCAGTGCTGAGCGTTGCGCCTGGCGCTACATTATAATTTGTATTCCAGCTGCCGGTCACATCTGCGCGGAAGTTATCATTGAACTGATAACCAATGCCGCCGCCACCAACCCAACTCCACACATTTGCCGGTGCTGGTGATGTCAAATAGTCTGCGCCAATATCACCGCGCAGGTAAAAACCAGTCATAGTTGATGCTTCATCAGGCACATATGCGTTATTGTCCGCCGCCTGTACTGATGCCGCTAATGGCAGAGAAACTAAGCCCACCAACAAAATCAATTTCAAATTCTTCATTTTACACCTCGCTTACAAACCATCCCGTTTGATAGCCTTTACATGCGGGTTACTTGTGTTGTCAGGCAGGCGACAAAATGGCTAAAATGTGAACGATCCCGACTGTTGCCGCAAAACCACATTTTATGCGCCATTTCGGTACAATTGATTCATCAAAGCTGGCTATAAATTAACGATGTTGTCATCTCGTAGAATCACACCGTTTGAACTTTGCCTTCTTGCTATTCTCGTCGTCATTTGGGGCTCGTCATTTGCGCTAAGTAAAATCGCAATTCATGACGTTGATCCATACTGGGTGGCAGCACTGCGCCTGACCATTGGTGGAACTATTATTTTTGCAGTCGCCCTCTGGCAAAATCAATCACCAACGCGCGTCATACAAAGCTGGCCAAAATATATTTGGTTAGGTGTGATTGGAAATGCTGTTCCATTCATCCTCATTAGTTGGGGCATTCAATTCACGAGCACAGGGGTCACTGGATTGCTGATGGGCACAATTCCGCTTTTCGTAATCGTAATTGCGCACTTTTTGTTGCCCGACGAAAAACTGAATTGGCGCAAAGCACTAGGCTTTATATTAGGTTTCATCGGCGTGGCCATCTTAATGAACCCAAGCAATCTGATGAAAGCATCGTTCCAAGGCCAAGAATTGTGGGGAGAACTGGCTATCATAACAGCATGTCTATGTTACGGGATTCACAGTGTAACTGCCAAGAGATTGGGCTTCGATAAGCCTTTTCAACAAACATCAGGAATCTTACTGGCCGCAGCACTCTTCGCCCTGGTCTATGCAGTCTTCAAAAACCCGCATGGACTCGAAGTATTGAAGTTTAATTCGGCACTGGCCGTCATTGGTTTAGGCATTTTCCCGACCGCCATTTCAATGGTCATCGTTTATTACTTGATGGAACGCATCGGCCCCAGCGCCGTGTCATTCACAAATTATCTTGTGCCAATTTTTGCGCTGCTGCTGGGTGCCGTGGCCTTCAACGAAATACTATCGTGGAACATTGTAGTGGCCTTGCTTTGCATCCTGGCAGGCATCGCGGTTACCAGTCTCTCACGCCGCTGATTTTGCAATCACGCCACAAAGCTCATCCACAATCTTCTTCACCAATCCAGCATCTTCGCCTTCCGCCATCACGCGGATCAAAGGCTCAGTGCCTGAAGGCCGAATAACCAAGCGGCCTTTTTTGCCCAAACGAACTTCGGCATCTTTGATCGCTGATTTTACATGCGAATTCTCAAGCGGTGCACCGCCTGCAAATTTCACGTTCTTTAAAATCTGCGGCAGCGGATCAAACATCTTGCACACTTCGCTCACAGGCTTGCCCTGGCGCACAACTTCGCCCAACACTTGAAGTGCCGCCAACAAACCATCGCCTGTCGTTGCAAAATCCGACATCACAATATGGCCCGATTGTTCGCCGCCCACATTAAAGCCATGCACACGCATATGCTCAACCACATATCGGTCACCTACTTTGGTGCGCGCCAATGTCAGGCCTTTCGATTCCATGTAGCGCTCAAGCCCAAGATTCGACATAATAGTGGCCACCAGCCCGCCACCGCGCAATGCACCTCGTTCTGCAAATGAAGTCGCAACTAACGCCAAAATCTGATCGCCATCAATCACATTACCATTTTGATCGCAGATGATCACACGGTCTGCATCCCCGTCTAGCGCAATCCCAATATCCGCTCGTGTATCGCGCACACGTTGACACATTGCTTCAGGATGTGTGGAGCCGCATTCAGCATTGATATTGATGCCGTTAGGTTCATCGCCGATTTTAATAATCTCAGCGCCCAATTCCCACAAAGCAGCAGGTGCTGTTTGATAAGCGGCGCCGTTGGCCGTATCAATCACAACACGCAAACCATCAAGCCCCGTCTCGCCGACATAAGTGCGCTTTGCAAATTCGATATAACGTGCGCGTGCGTCATCAACGCGCTTAGCGCGGCCGATGTTGTCTGAACTTGCCAGTGTGATTTTAGAGGAATTATCGACTAAATCTTCGATCTTTAATTCTTGTTCGTCAGAAAGTTTATAGCCATCCGGCCCGAAAAATTTAATACCATTATCATAGTAAGGATTATGCGAGGCCGAGATCATCACCCCCAAATCAGCCCGCATTGATCGCGTCAACATGGCCACGGCAGGTGTGGGCGCAGGCCCAAACAAAAACACATCCATACCCGCAGACAAAAGACCAGCCGTCAGTGCCTGTTCGATCATGTAACCTGAAAGCCGCGTATCTTTACCGATCACCACGCGGTGCCGGTGTCCACCACGGCGGTGCAACTGCCCCGCCGCCATGCCGATTTTCATCACAATGTCAGGCGTCATTGCACCCGTGTTTGCTTTGCCGCGCACACCGTCCGTACCAAAATATTTTCGTGACATCTTAATCCCACCCAGTTTCCGAATCCGGCATTAACCCAAATCGTTAAAGATCCACTGAATTCGGGTTTAATCCCGCATTGAACATAGCCAAACCCTGCACAGTTTCCACAACATCATGCACGCGTAGTAAATGTGCACCCATCATCGCTGCTTGCAACGCCCCGCCCAGCGAACCCGCAACGCGCTTTGCAGCTGTTTTCTCACCCGTCACAGCGCCAACAAATCCCTTTCGTGAGAGGCCAACCAACAGGGCAACACCAAGCCCATGAAACAGCGTCAGCTGCCGCATCACTTCCAGATTATGCCTGAACGATTTGCCAAACCCAATGCCTGGATCGATGCAGATATGGGATCGCGAAATTCCCGCAGCCTCTGCCTTTGTAATCGATGCGGCCAACACATCATAAACATCTAGCGCCACATCCTCATATTTAGGTGCCAACTGCATCGTGCGTGGGTTGCCCTGCGCATGCATGAGAATAACAGGCAAACCAGCCTTGGCTACAACACCAGCACTTGCCGGATCAAAACCAAGTGCCGAAACATCATTCACAATCTTTGCTCCAGCGGCGGCAGCCTCACCCA
>JAYVPZ010000263.1:0-6593 GCA_043757105.1 Aestuariivirga sp.
AATCCGCTGCCAATGGACTTCATCATTTCTTCCGGCGATTGTTCGCCCGGCTCCAAATGCACATTTGATGTCGAAGGGCTTGGCTGCGAAGCCATGCCACGCGAACCTTGGCCAGTAGGCATCATTCCCAATTGACGTGCCGAACGCAAATCCAAAACCCAACCCGTCAGAACACCTTTATCAATCAATGCGCGGCGTTGCACAGCAAGCCCCTCGCCATCAAATGAACGCGAGGCCGAACCGCGCATACGCAACGGGTCGTCGATAATATTGATGTTGGGTTTGAAAAGCGCTTTGCCCAACTCGTCTTTGAGAAAGCTGACGCCTCTTGAAATTGACGCGCCATTGATCGCTCCAGCCAAATGCCCCAGCAAACTGGATGCTACGCGCCGATCAAAGATTACGGGTGATGAACGGGACGTGAGTTTTTGTGGATTGATTTTTGCAATTGTGCGCTCACCTGCGGTGCGGCCAATTTTTTCAGGCGTTTCCAAATCGGAAAAATGATTGGCCGATGTGCCATCATAGTCCCGCGCCATATTTGTGCCTTCGCCGGAAATTACTGATGCACTGAGGCTGTAACCTGTGCGGCGATAGGAACGCGAAAAACCATTAGTCGATGCCAGTGCCACAAAATAATTTGAGGCTGACGCGCCAGAGCCAATGCTTTTTGTAATTCCCTGTACAGCTAAGGCGTGTTGCTCTGCTACTATGGCCATTGCTTTTAACTGATCCGCCGAAGGCTCTGTTGCCGAAACCAAATCCAAATCTAGGTTTTCTTTGGCCAATTGGCTTGGATCGGCCAATCCACAAAACGCGTCAGGCGGTGCGGCCTTTGCCATAGCCAAGGCGCGTTCCGCCAATTTTTGCAGAGACTCAGACGTTAAAACACTGCCCGAAATAATCGCTGATGATTGGCCTGCAAACACTCTAAGGCCAACACCCGTGGCCTCTGATCGTTCTAAATTTTCGACCGAACCTTCACGAATAGAAACGCTCATCTCACTTTGCTCAACAGCCATCGCGTCCGCAGCGGTCGCTCCCAGCTTGCGCGCACGGGCAACCAGATCAGCAGCGATATCTAACAATCTATCCGTCATAAAATGAAGCTTCCAATCAAAAGGCCAAGAAGAATGAATATACCAAACATGCGGTTGGAACGAAAAAGTTTCAAGCACATTGCTGAATTATCGCCATCAAACCTGGAAATCTGCCATGCCACATGAATCGCCGCTCCCGCAATGCCCACATGGGCGACAAGAGGTGCCGAAACAAGCCACAAGCTCGTGTCAATCAGTCCCAGTGCCAATGCAAAGAAGAATACGAGCCAGTAGATCGTGGCATCACCGAATTTCAAGGCTGTAGATTTGACGCCGATTAAAGCATCATCATCCTTGTCTTGGTGGGCATAGATGGTGTCATAAGCGAGCGTCCAAAAAATGCCGCCGATGAAAAGCAAGACAGGTGCCAACGAAAAGCTGCTGTGCACTGAAGTCCAACCCAGAATCGCACCCCAGTTAAACGCAAATCCCAAAACCACCTGCGGCCAATAGGTGATGCGTTTCATGAAGGGATAGATTGCAACAATTGCAAGAGACGTAATTGCGGTGATGATCGTCAGGCGGTTGAATTGTAATAAAATTACCAAGCCAATTAAAAGCTGTGCTCCTAAAAATAAAAACGCGCCACGCAAGCTAATAAGACCAGCGGGCAGGGGGCGCTGACGTGTTCGTTCAACCTTGTCATCAATATCGCGGTCGACAATATCATTTAGCGTGCAGCCAGCACCACGCATGACAATGGCACCGATCAAAAATAAAAACGCTTTCCACCAATCGGGAGCGCCGCCACCCAGCGCGATTTGCGCCAGTGCTAATCCCCACCAACAGGGCAGCAACAAAAGCCACCAGCCAATCGGGCGATCAAGTCGCATCAATTGCGCGTAGGGTACCCAAGCAGCAGGTAGGTTTTCAACCCAGCTAGCCGTCACCGCATCCGCAATCTTTGTTGTTTCACTCATCGCCGCTGTGATACATGAGAGCCATGGCAAAAACCACACCCCGCTTGCACCTTGACGCCGCATTGACCACCAATGCCGAAATTACTTTAGAGCGAGAGCAGGGGCATTATTTGGTGAACGTGCTTCGTCATGGTGCGGGCGATCCAGTGCAGGTATTTAACAGCACGGATGGCGAGTGGCTGGCTTACATAACCGAGGTTACAAAAAAATCGATTCACATCCGTATCGAAAACAAACTGAGCGAAGCTAAGCCGCCACCCGACATTGATTATCTCTTCGCGCCGATTAAACATCAACGCCTAGATTATCTCGTGCAGAAAGCAACTGAGCTGGGCGCGCGCCGCCTGCGCCCCATTATTACCGCACGCACCATTGCTGAACGGGTGAACCTTGAGCGTATGCGGGCCAATGTGATTGAAGCAGCTGAGCAATGCAATCTTGTGTTTCTGCCTGAAGTGCATGAACCACAAAAATTTGAAGCAGTATTAAAGGCTTGGAACCCAAATCGAACCTTAATTTTCTGCGACGAAACTGCAACTGTTTCGGATCCGTTACAAGCGCTGGAACGACTTAAAGTGCCGCTTGCGGTGTGCGTTGGGCCCGAAGGCGGGTTTACAGAAGATGAGCGTAAACATCTCAAATCATTACCTTTTGTAACAGCCATAAAATTGGGCCCACGGATTATGCGGGCGGATACGGTGGCCATTGCCGCACTAGCCTTGGTGCAAGCAAAGTTGGGTGATTGGGGCAGCCATAACAAATCGTAATAGCACAAGTAACAGAATGCTACTTGCTGCCGTCACAGCAAATGCTTAGATGAACGTTAGGCAACAATAGGAAATACCACGTGAGCGGACCAACGCCCGATACTGCGCAAGCACGCGCACCCATTGAAAATAAGGATCAGTTGATCGCTTATTTCGTCGATGGATTCAAACCAAAATCAGATTGGCGCATTGGCACGGAGCACGAGAAATTTCCATTTTTGAAAGACTCTCACAAGCCTGTTCCTTACGAAGGCAAAAGTTCAATTCGCGCTTTGCTTGAAGGCTTGCGCGATTCATATGGCTGGCAAGGTGTTTACGAAGGCGAACACATCATTGCATTGTCTGATCCAAATTCTTTGGCCAATATTTCGCTCGAACCCGGCGGACAATTTGAACTTTCAGGTGCACCTCTTGAGACGGTTGGTGAAACCTGTGTTGAAATTTCCGAACATTTAAAACAAGTGCGTGAAATAGGCGACAGACTGGGCATCGGCTTTTTAGGCCTCGGTGCCAGCCCGGTGTGGACGCGCGCAGAAACCCCCGTCATGCCTAAAGGCCGTTATAAAATTATGGCGCCCTATATGGATAAGGTGGGCAGCATGGGCCGCGATATGATGTTCCGCACCTGCACGGTGCAAGTGAACCTCGATTATTCTAACGAAGCCGACATGGTCAAGAAACTGCGCACGTCAATAGCGCTGCAACCCTTGGCCACGGCGCTGTTTGCAAACTCGCCCTTCCTTGAAGGCAAGCCCAATGGCTATCAATCGTTCCGTTCACATGTGTGGACGGACACCGATAATGCGCGTGCTGGCATGACACCTTTCGTGTTTGAAGATGGCATGAGCATCGAACGTTACGTTGAATTTGCATTAGATGTGCCGATGTATTTCGCAATGCGCGATGGGCAATACTTAAATACCGCTGGCGAAAGCTTCCGCAAATTTTTGGACGGCAAGCTGCCGCAACTGCCCGGTGAAAAACCTAATATGAAAGATTGGGCCGATCATCTGACCACGATTTTCCCCGAAGTGCGCTTGAAGAAGTATTTGGAAATGCGCGGCGCTGACTCTGGCTTGCAAGATAAACTTTGCGCGCTGCCCGCATTCTGGGTTGGCCTGCTTTACGATCAATCATCGCTCGATGCCGCCTATGATCTGATCAAATCATCGACCGCCGAACAACGCCAAAAAATGCGTGATGATGTTGCCAAGCACGGCCTGCACACAGATTTCATGGGCCGCACTTTAGGCGAACTGGCCAAAGACGTTTTGACCATTGCCCACGCTGGGCTAGACGCGCGTGGACTCGGCGAATCCACCTTCCTCAATATCTTGGATGACGAAGTCGCCCGCGACAAAACCAAGGCACAGGAATTGTTGGAACTTTATAACAATGTGTGGGGCGGGGATATTGTGCCAGTGTTTAAGGCTGCGGCTTATTGAGACAAAAAATGAAATTATTGATCTCAATCTGGAAGATTATCAGTAATGGCCATCACGCTCTCGCCCTACTTTGCAGTTCATCCCGGCATTTGGTTGCGCGAGGAAATTGTCGAACCCAACAAGGTTGGGGTTTCAGACCTTGCAAAACATTTCGGTGTGTCGCGGCAAGCCATGAGCAGCCTTCTTAATGGCCGCGTTGGCCTTTCAGCTGAGATGGCGATCCGTTTTGAAAAAGCCTTCGGCCTGAAAGCCGACACCCAATGCCGCATGCAAACCACTCTCGACCTCGCCGCAGCGCATCAGCATGAAAAGAAGATCAAGGGGAAAGTGTTTGGCGCGGCGGCGTGAGAGTGGAGGGAAGCGTCCCCTTTTTCTTCCGCCCCTTTCAAATTTGCAAGAACAAAGAAAATGTATGCTGCATTTCGAAAGCAATTTTTATAACGTATAAAAACCCGATCCGGCATAGCCGTTGCGCAGTATTTTCGGGCCTCGTTGACACGTTTCCAACTTTTCATCGATACCACATGCAGAAATCCATACCTCATCAAGTGAAGGTGGTAGTTCTGCGATGGCAGGCCCTTGGTCACGGTTATTAGGCAAACTGAATTGAAAGTCCAGGCCAAGTGCATTCACCATGACAATATTCGGACGAGAGCCAATTAGTTTATTTGCACACTTCTTCGCCTTGATGATTTCTTCTACGAATACTGGCCATGAATAGTCAGGGTCGCCGTGAGCATTCACGCTAGATTGGTATTGACCGCTACCTTCTAGCAAAATCTCAAAGGCACCGATCTCACACACCTTTTGTGGGTAAGTGCACTGCGCAGCGACTTGCAACTCATGTAGTCTATTTGGTGTCAACTCAGCTGCTACGTGTTCTAGTGCGATGTTGAACTGATCATCTGAATAGAATGGATTGTCTGAAGCTTTGTATGGAATATTGTGTGTGCGCTTGATCGACAAATTAATGTCAATCTTGCGTAACAGCTGCTTAAGATACTCTTCTCGGGGCCACCACTTCGCGTAGCAAAAGCATTCGGCATAAAGTCCTTCTTGCCCTTCTCGTTCAATGAACAAGTCGGGCATGGCTTTACTATTTCCCGTTGCTGGGAAGGACACAACGTGGCTACGTTCAGTGAAGTATTCGTAGCATTGCAGCAGCCATAGGAACTGGTTAAACTTGTCGTGCTTTTTTGCCCAATGGTCATTGGCGTTGCTCCAATGCGCGTATTCATGGCACCAGCCATTCGCTTTTTGGGCCATTTCGAGCAATGTTTCCAACCGACAGAACATATCATCAGAGGTGTCGAAGCATGTGGCCATTCGGAAGGCTAGACCGTGACAGAACCACGGAGACTCATCGTGCGAGATCTCATTAATATTTTCAGGTAAGCAACCAAATTTAGTGAGGTTTGGATAGGATCGCATTCTGCTACAATAAAGGTCCGCGTTACCGGAATTTGTTAAAGCTTGATCAACTAACACTTTCATTCTCGACACTTTTTATATTTGCTTAATAGCGGCCGGTTGGCTCAGGGATTCGTCGGCTTGACCTCCGTAGCACTGTTTGCGCTAAAAACTAAATTTGAAGGGCAAAAGGGCATAAGTCAGGGCATGGCACAAGGGGACGCTTCCCTTTTCCTCCCCCGTCACCCCTCCGCCTTGGTCAACCGCTCCACCGCATCGACGATCATGTCGCAGAATTTTGGATGGTCGAGCTTCATCGCGACGGTGTGGCGGAAATTAGTCTGCTCATTCGCTGTACCGCCGAAATAGCGCATGCCACCCATTTTTTTGAAGTTGCAAATGGTTATGCCCTTGGTCGCAATCCTGAATGATTTTTTCCACGAGGTTTTCTTTTACAGTTCTTGGCGCGGTTCAATTCCGCTTTCCGTTCTCGTTTATGCAGTTTTACTTGTGCCTTGTGAGCCGTGAATTTCTTCGCTCATCTTGGCTTTTAGTTATTTAGCATGATCAACTATCGAAATTGTTCGTCTCATTATCGTCACGTTTTGGCAATGCTTGGATGTGGCAGCAGTCATCCCCCAACGTCGTCTTCGGTCAGCTTGCAAGACTTGTTGGCGGGGAGGTTTTGACCCAATTTTGGAGACTACTCATAAGTAGCAGGTTGACCGTACGCTGTCAAGTTTTATTTTCTGTTTTAGGTATTTATTTTTTAACCACATAGAATATATTCATTAATTCCGTCATTCCGGCGAAAGCCGGAATCTAGACTTTCAAAAAACTCATATGTGGAAAGCCTGGATCCCGACTTTCGTCGGGATGACGAACTGTGAATAACGATGATTGGGCTAGGAAAGGGAAAGCCCGCCAAACTCCTCAATATACGATATCACC
>JAYVPZ010000264.1:0-1722 GCA_043757105.1 Aestuariivirga sp.
GCCCAAAGCGCTTCCCGAGGTGAAGATCAGATGTATGAATAAATCGGGACATCCGATCACTATGCAGAATTATGCACAATTTGCATTGGGATAATTCTGCCGTGCACAAAAACTTGTTCGACCTATCCAATATTCAATACTAGGCGGAGCAAGAGATTTTGCATGTCTGAGGTGATGTTGAAAGTGACACAAGTCCGGCAGACGATATGCGTCCCAAGGCATTAGGATGAAGATCGTAGGTCTTCAAAGAGAACCTGTGCAGAACAAAATATCCGGACATTCTCCGGACAAGGCAGAATCAGGTAAGTGATTTTTGGATTTAAGTTATTGAAATGATTGGCGCACCCGACAGGATTCGAACCTGTGACCTCTGCCTTCGGAGGGCAGCGCTCTGATCCAGCTGAGCTACGGGTGCTATGGATGTGTCTATAGCTAAGCCAAGACTGAACCGCAATCAGGTCAATTTTTTTTGTGATTGGGCATCAAGGGCAGATTGAAACTTTGCCAAGGGCCAATCTTCACTCAATGCGCGCCGCATTAATGCCGCCTGAGACTCCGGTGCCAAGCCGCCAATCGGCGGGTCGCGGTCAAGATTGGTTGGGAAGGCATAGCCTTCGGCGCAGGCGGCAATCGTATTTCCAGTCGAACGCTTATCCAGTTTCAATTTCTGTAACACAGGATAAAGCGACGCGCTCATCCGCCCTCGGTCCATAGACTCCATCGCGCGGCCATAGGCGGATGAAACCTGCAGAAGATTGGCCATGCGCCGCACGTCCTTGGTGCGATTGGTGCCCGCTGCATGAAACAGAGCTGGATTAAAAAATGCCATATCGCCTTTGGCCAGAGGCAGCTGCACATGATGTTCTGTAAAGTAAGTTTGGAACTCTGGTCGTGCAGAAGCAAAATATCCAGGCTGATAAGTTTGGCTGTAAGGCAAATAAAGTGTTGGCCCGGTTTCTACTGGCATGTCGCAATGCGCAATTGCCCCTTGCAGAGTCAGTACTGGCGATAGCAAATGCGCATGGGCCGGTAACTCAGCGATCTGCGCTGCCGTTTGAAAACCCATATGATAATCACGGTGCATGGATTGTGCAGCACCGCCGGGGTTCACCACATTCACTTGAGATGTCACTTGATAGCTAAGGCCTAACCAGCTCTGCGACACCATGGCGATCATGTCGTTGGCATAATAATGCGCAAAACAATGAGGATCGCGCATCGCGACTTTTTCCAGCGCATTCCAAATCCGGTCATTGGCGCCGGGCTTGGCAAAGTGGTCAGCAGCGTTGGTGCCTGCTACTTGTTGCTCTTTGATAATCGCATTGAAGTTGGCGCTCATCATATCGAGCGCCTCCATATCCAGCGTGGCATTCTTGAAAACTACAATTCCGGGGCCTGACAAAAAGACTTCTGCCCATTCCGCCATCACGGCTTTGCGGCCTTCATCGTCAGAAGCGATTTTACGAATTTCTATTCCGTCATAAATCGGTACATTCTTTTCAATTATTGCGGCAAAGGGATAGTCGACTGCTTTCGCTTCGCGTGCGATTTCAATTTTGAACGTTTCAATGTCACATGAATCAGAGTTAAGCCAAACGCGCTTTGCTCGTTGGTCGATAAGATTATTTTGCCTCATGTTTTGCTCCAATCCTTAAAATCGATAATTACACGCAACACTATAGCCGATAAATATGCCGCGTTTACTTTCTATCAGTTGCTTGC
>JAYVPZ010000265.1:0-1716 GCA_043757105.1 Aestuariivirga sp.
AGTGAAGCACCCTTGGCCCCAGAAGCGGGTGCCTCAGAACGCTCCTCAATAATCGTGTTCCAACTATCACAAGCATCACAATGCCCCGACCATTTATGAGTCAAGGCGGCGCAGGTTTGACAGACGAAGTTTGAAGCAGATTTAGCCATTGGAAAAGGTATAGCACAGAACGTATAGTGAACGCAAGTGTTGACTTGCAGAAATGGTGCAATAAAGTGAAGCTATGGACGAATTGCTGGAGCATATCAGATATCTTGTTGAACAAGGAAAATTTGAGATAACTGCTCATGCTTATGTTGAACTGAACAATGATAACTTGGTTGCAAGTGACATCATTTCAGCTCTTACAGACGTTGTTGTGGTGGAGTTCTATCCCGACTATCATAAGGGCGCATCTATTTTAGTTCTGCAAAAAGATGGTGATGGTTTTCCCGTTCACGCGTTGTGGGGCATTCCAAAAGGAAAACAGGAACCTGCGTTTTTGATAACAGCCTATCGGCCAAGTCCCATAAAATGGACAGCCGATTTTATGACAAGGAAACTAAAATGAACCAGATTAAAACACAGTTCATCCACGAAGGTCGTTATGCAGCTGAAGTTGAAGTTGAAATCATCAACGATGATTCTCCTTGGTCGCCCATCGTTGCGAAGGAAGATGTCTTCAAAACTGATCGTGTGAGATTAGCTCTGCGGCGCGGCGACGTGGCTGCGGCGGCAAAAGAAGCTAAAGTGTTTGAGATGTTGCGACTCGCGGGGGAGTGATCCCAAAGTATCATTGGAGCTAATTTTTGAAATTCCCTGCGCTTTACAAAAGTAAAGAATGGTTTGAATTTAGGTCTGTATTGCTCGCGCAAGCAAAATATTGTTGCGAGTTGTGCAGCAGATCAAAAAGAGATGGCGCAGTTTTGCAAGTGCACCATCTAAAATATGATTTTGGAAAGAAGCCGTGGGAATACAAAGCGTCCGAAGTACAAGTTCTTTGCAAAGGTTGTCATGCTGAATTCCATTTGAAAAAGATGCCGACCAAAGATTGGGAACTCGTTGGAGTTGACGATCTTGGGGGTTTGGATGGGGAGTGTGATTACTGCGGTACGTCAATTCGGCACGTTTATTTCATAGAGCATTGTCTGGGGCATTCTATGGCCGTTGGGGAAATTTGCTGTGATCGCTTTACCGAAAGCAAGTTGGCGAGTGACTACAGAAAATTTAAGTTAAGAAAAGACTCATTCATAAATTCGACGCGCTGGACTACCGAAAAAGGCGGTTCACAGTCAATCGTGCAAATTAACGAATTGATGTCCATAAAGTTTATTGAGGGAAAGTGGCAAATAGCAATTGATGACAAGATAGGTAGAAAAATCTTTGAATCATGTGACGCCGCAAAAGCTATGCTGTTCGATTTGATTGAAACTGGAGATATCAAAAAGTATTTGATCTCCAAAAGAAAGACCATAAGAGACACTGACGGGCCATAATTTCAATCTCACCCCTCCCAAACCACCCGCCCATCACAAATCGTCATTACGGGTTTCACGCCATCCATCAGCTCGGCCTCGGTTTTTTCGAGATCACAATTCAAAACCGCAATATCAGCCAAATACCCCACCTTCAACATGCCCTTGCGATCCTCAGTGAAATCCATCATTGCGCCTGCTGCTGTGAAGCCGTGCAGCGTGTCCATCAAATTCTGTTTTTGGCCAAAATGGTCAGCAGTCA
>JAYVPZ010000266.1:0-6567 GCA_043757105.1 Aestuariivirga sp.
AACGAGCACCCACTCTTCCTTTTTGAATTCAGCATGAGCTGAGCTGGCAATGCCAGCGGCAAACGCCATAGCCATAAATGCAACGCCAATGCGGCGGCCAGCAGTCTTAAACTTCGTCATAGGTCTTCCTCCCTTGTTAAACTTACATTCTCTACAGTTTTTCGCAACGCCCCATGTAGGTCATTGCGTCTCTAACGAAGTTGCCGTTTTGTTAAAATTCAGCAGCAACGCCAATTCGTGTTATTTTTCGCATTATCGGTCAAGACTCTTCATCACGTCCTGGATCAGCGGCCACACACGCGCAGCAGAAGTGTGATCCATGTGTTCGCGCGGCGAATGCAGATCAAAAAGATTGGTGCCGATGCCGATTGTATCAAGACCCGGAATGCGCTGTGTAAACATCCCCAGCTCAAGACTGCAAACTGACACTAAAATATCTGGTTCTTTGCCCATCACGCGCTTGTAGCTTTGCTTTGCAATCTCGAGCATCTTGGACTTTGGGTTCCATGGGAATTCCGGCGCGTCGAGGCCGATCTGTTTTGCCGTAACACCTTCGCCGGCCATATCTGCCAGCAGCATAAGCTGATCAAGCACCGCGTGTTTGCGTGACGTAACAGCGCTTGTAATAGTGCTGGTGATTTCGACAGCCTTGTTGGTTGTGATCATGAGGCCGATGTTGTTCGAGGTTTCCCAGTTGCCTGCAACTTCAAGATTTTGCGTCTGGATGCCATTCGGTAACAACAAGATTGTCTGCATCAGTTTTGCCGCAGCAGCGGCAGAAAACACACGCTCAACTTTTTCGCTGGAAGATTTTGCGCCGATGCGCATATCCGGGTCAGCGATGAGAAACTCATGTCTGATGTCTGCTGCCAGTTGGTTGACAGCTTTTTCGATTTCCGCTGCCTGATCAGGCTTCACCCAGATCAATGCGCTGCCTTCTGCCGGAATCACGTTGTTCTGAACGCCACCTGAAATGGTTGCAACTTGTACATCACCAGTTTGCATCGCTTTGCGGAGCAGACGACCGACGAGGACGATGGCGTTGCCACGTTCGAAATGAATATCAAATTCGCAATGGCCACCGCGAAGGCCGCGCACGTCCAGCAGCATTGCAACGCGACCGGATGCGGCGGATTGCCAATCAACATTGACATCAATGCGGCACGACACATCACCTGAGCAACCAGCGAGCAACTGCTTTTCTTCAATCCAGTTAAAGTCAATCATCCGCTTGCCTGTGAGCAGGCTCACATCAACACCGTCACCGCCAACCTTGCCCATCTCTTCCATTGCCGTCATCACACACTCAAGCGGTGGATGAGGAATGTCAGTGGAATCCAGTAGTGTCAGCATGTAAGAAATACCGAGACCGTTATCGGCACCTAAAGTCGTGCCTTCAGCGCGGATAAAATTGCCGTCGAGCTTGAGCTTTACGCCTTGGGTTGCAAAATCGTGCTTTACACCGTCTTCAAGCTTGCAGACCATATCGATATGGCCATGCAGAATGACGACAGGCGCTTTCACGTAACCCTTAGTTCCGGGCTTCTTGACGATGATATTTTGCAGGGCATCACGATGATACTTCAATCCGCGGGCGTCAGCGAACTCCGCGATCCAGTCTGTGGCCTGCTTTTCATGTTGCGAGCAGCGATGGCGCGCGCTCAGCTCTTCAAAAAAGTACATAACTTTTTTGGGTTCAATATTTTCGAGTAGTCTCAAAATGTCCTCCCAGGACGTTCATTTTTTGAACATTTATTTTTTTGTTAGTCAAAATGTGCATAATTAAGCAACGTTTGTCAATAAAAAAATGCAACTGTTCATTAAAATTAACGTTTGAAGCAATATTAGGGTATCAAGACTGCTGAATGCTCGTAAAAAATTACGCTTATATCCATTCACAGGCCTTTAGAGCACGCTTAATGAATATCCAATTTTCGAACTATTACTTTTGTGATTACACTTATGTTCAGTGCTAATATCAGTTCGTTATACATCGCGAGACTGGTCAGGCCTACATGTGAATGACACGTCCATATGCATCAAGGACGCTTTCATGCATCATTTCAGAGAGGGTCGGATGCGGGAAAACCGTATGCATCAACTCTTCTTCCGTGGTCTCCAGTCCCATGGCCACAACAAAGCCTTGGATCAATTCGGTGACTTCAGCACCCACCATGTGGGCACCGAGCAGGCGGCCTGTCTTGGCATCGAAGATGGTCTTGATCATTCCTTGGTCTTCGCCCAGTGCGATGGCCTTGCCATTCGCCATAAACGGGAAGCGGCCAATCTTCAGCTCAAAACCCGAGGCTTTGGCTTTGGCTTCGGTGAGACCAACTGAGGCCACTTGCGGATGGCAATAAGTGCAGCCGGGGATCTGGTCTTTCTTCATCGGATGAGTGACTAGGCCTTTGATTTTTTCAATGCAGATCACGCCTTCATGCTCAGCCTTGTGGGCCAGCATCGGCGGGCCTGCCACATCGCCGATGGCGTAAATTCCCTTGACGTTTGTGTTGCCGTAGCCGTCGATGACCACGCAGCCTTTCTCAGTTTTGACACCCAACGCTTCAAGTCCCAGATTCTCGATATTACCTACAACACCCGTGGCTGCGATGACCCGTTCGACGGTTATGGTCTCTGATTTTCCAGCAGCTTCGATAGTGGCAGTAACGTTGTCTGCCTTCTTGTCAAGCTTCGTTACTTTGGCAGATAGGCGGAATTTTACGCCCTGCTTTTCCAACTGCTTTTGAGCAATCTTACTGATTTCGATGTCTTCTACCGGCATGATTTGGTCCATGATCTCGACAACCGTCACATCAACACCCATGGTATTGTAGAACGACGCGAACTCAATCCCGATAGCGCCAGATCCCACAACCAGAAGCGATTTTGGCATGGTCTTGGGCACCATAGCTTCGAAATAGCTCCAGACCAACTTGCCGTCGTGTTCCAGTCCCGGCAACACACGAGGACGCGCACCCGTAGCGATGATGATATGCTTGGCCGTGTAAATGCCCGCCCCCAACGTTGCCTTCGGAATAGGGTTCTGCGGCTGTACGGCTGCCTTCTTCATATCGGCAACCACAACTTCGCTGGGCTTGGTGACCTTGGCTTCACCCCAGATCACCTGCACCTTGTTCTTCTTGAGAAGCCCAGTCACACCCTGATTGAGTCGACCTGACACGCCACGCGACCTAGCCACCACCTTCGATGCATCAAAGGTGATATCTTTGGCAGAGAGACCATAATTCTCGGCGTGTTTCATGTAGTGATAAATCTCAGCCGACCGCAGCAAGGCTTTGGTGGGGATACAACCCCAGTTGAGGCAGATGCCACCCAAATGCTCGCGCTCGATAATCGCTGTTTTAAAACCCAGCTGTGCTGCACGAATGGCGGTCACATAACCACCCGGGCCAGCGCCAATGATGAGAACATCGAAATTTGTGTCGGCCATTTGTTTTTCCTTACACCAACATCGCAAGCGGCTTTTCGATATAAGCGCGGAAAGCTGCCAAGGCTTGAGCACCCAGTGCACCGTCAACGGCGCGATGATCAGTTGAAAGTGTGACTGTCATTAAAGTCGCGCCAAGCATGATGCCTTTTTCCATGATGGGTCGTTCTTCGCCACTGCCCACGGCGAGGATTGTCGCGTGCGGCGGATTGATGATCGCCGCAAAGTCGCGAACCCCAAACATGCCCAGATTGGAGATGGCCGAACTTCCGCCTGTGTACTCTTCAGACTTCAGCTTGCGCAACTTGGCCCGCGCCGCGAGTTCCTTCATTTCATTTGAGATCACCGAAAGAGGCTTGGTCTCAGCTGCACGAATGATAGGTGTAATCAACCCTCCAGGAACTGACACTGCAACACCAATGTCGGCGTGCTCATGGACTTGCATCGCATCGTCTGTCCACGACACGTTCACCATCGGCAAATCGCGCAGCGCCAATGCCCATGCCTTGATCACCATATCATTGATCGAGAGTTTATAGCTCACGTCGTCACCCACACGCGGAGCCGAAGCATTCAATTCGGTGCGCAATTTCAACAACGCATCAAGCCTGCAATCGGCAGAGAGATAGAAATGCGGTACGGTACGTTTCGACTCAACAAGGCGGCGCGCGATGATTTTGCGCATGCTATCATGAGGAATTTCCCTGATGCCGCTCTTGACTGTCAAGGGTTGAGCTGTTTCTGCCGTTTCTTTTGTCTGTATACGGATGGGTTCCACTGCCTTCGGCTTTGCAACAAGAGCCTGTTCGACATCAACACGCAGGATACGGCCCTTGGGGCCGCTGCCTATAAGCTTTGCAAGGTCTAGGCCTGCATCCTTTGCCATCCGCCGTGCCACGGGTGTGGCGCGTCCACCTGCGGGAATGTCGTCGACTTCGGAAGCTGCTAGGGATGTGTTATTGAGTGGTGTTGTTGATGGCGATGTCACAGGAGACGGTGCAGCGACCGTCACTCCCGGTTTTTCACCCTCAGCAAAAATCCACGCAACAGGTTGACCCACGGGCACAACAGCACCTTCTGGTGCAACGATTTGCCCGAGGATGCCACTGGCTGGGGCTTCAATTTCCATTGCAGCTTTGTCAGTTTCAATTTCAAACAACGGGTCGCCTTGTTTGACAAATGCGCCCTCAGCCACGATCCAGCGTGAGACTTTTCCCGTGGACATGTCCATGTCTACTTTTGGGAGAATGACTTCTGTTGCCATAGTCAGCGCCTCCCCTGCACAAGTGCTCGCGCTGCTTCGATAATATCGGGCACTTGCGGCACAGCAGCTTTTTCAAGCTCAGGATTATAGGGAATGGGACTGTCTTTTCCGCCCAAGCGAATGATGGGTGCATCGAGACAATCAAACGCATCGCTCTCGGCAATCATGGCACTGATTTCAGCGCCAATGCCAAGCGTCTTCACAGCTTCATAAACGCAAATAAGGCGCGAGGTCTTCTTCACACTCGCAATCACCGTTTCCCCATCGATGGGGCGTATGGTACGAAGATCGATGACCTCTGCTTCAATGCCTTCTTCATGCAGCTTTGCCGCTGCATCAAGGGCCTTGTGGACCATGATGGATGTCGCAACAATTGTCACATCCGTACCAACGCGGCGCACTTCGGCTTTGCCGATCGGCACGGTGTAGTAACCTTCGGGCACTTCCCCTTTCATTTTGTAGAGCAGCTTGTGTTCGAAGATCATCACGGGATCAGGGTCTTCGAGTGCGGCAAGCAACAAGCCTTTGGCATCATACGGAGTGGCCGGTTGAATCACTTTTAATCCCGGCACATGGGCAAGCCATGCTTCAAGACTTTGGCTGTGCTGGGCTGCAGCACCCGTGCCAGAGCCTGCTGGAAAGCGCATGACCAAAGGCACTGATACCTCGCCGCCCAACATGTAGCGCATCTTTGCGGCCTGATTAACAATCTGCTCCATGGCAAGCGTTGCGAAGTCTGAGAATTGAAACTCAAAGATCGGACGCATTCCTGTCATCGCTGCACCAACGGCAACACCTGCACCACCCAATTCTGAAATCGGCATATCTATTACACGGTCAGCACCGAAGCGTTCGACCAAATCGCCTGTCACCTGGAAGGCGCCACCGTAAACACCGATGTCTTCTCCCATCAGAAACACGCGGGGGTCGCTTTCCAGTGCAATGGCCATGGCCTCTTGAATGGCTTGCGAATAACTCAGTTCTCGTGCTGCAGTGCTCATACTCTTGTCTCCGCGTAAACATATTCAAGTACATCTGTGTTGAGAGGCGACGGGCTTTGTTGCGCAAAGGCGATGCCATCTGCAATTTCCTTGGCCACTTCGCCGCTCACGGTTTCGAAGCCCGCTTCATCAAGGATGCCGAATTGCTTAAGTTCCTCCTCAAATTTCTGGATGGGATCGCGCATGTTCTTCCATTCTTCGATTTCTTCTTTGGTGCGGTAGCGATTGCGGTCGCTCTTGGAATGGCCACGATGACGATATGTTTTGCACTCGATCAGCGTTGGCCCTTCTCCCCGGCGGGCGCGTGCCGCAGCTTCGGTTGACGCTTCAGCCACCGCCGAAAAGTCATTGCCATTCACCACCACGCCCGGCATGGAATAGCCCGCAGCGCGATCGGCGATATTTACCACTGAGGTAGATCTGGCAGTCGAAGTAGACATGCCATAGCCATTGTTCTCACACACAAACACCACAGGCAGTTTCCAGATGGACGCCATGTTAAGCGACTCGTGGAAGGCACCTTCATTGTTGGCACCATCGCCAAAGAAACAAATCACCACTTTGTTGTTCTTCTGCATTTTGGCAGAAAGGGCCGCTCCCACAGCAATAGGAATGCCGCCAGCCACGATGCCGTTGGCTCCGAGATTGCCCTTGCTCACATCGGCGATGTGCATGGAGCCGCCGCGACCCTTGCAATAACCCGTGGTCTTGCCGAAGAACTCGGCAAACATGCGGTCAACCTGCGCACCCTTGGCTATGCAATGGCCGTGGCCGCGATGCGTTGATGTGATCTGGTCGTCGGGCTGCAACGGCATGCAAATGCCCATGGCGCTTGCCTCTTGGCCAATCGATAA
>JAYVPZ010000267.1:0-1712 GCA_043757105.1 Aestuariivirga sp.
TCGCCTGATCGCTTGATACCAGATTGCATAAGAGCTTGGAGTGCTGGCCAAACAGTTGAAATCCGGATGCCGGATGCCGTGCGGCCTTGGCAGCACGTGCTTGATCCGCTGGCTGGTTACCTCGTGCTGGCGCAGAAACTTCTGGAAGATCCCTCATTGGCAACGAGTTATAATTTTGGCCCTGATGCCGAAGGTTCCGCGTCAGTGCGTGAGGCGGTAACATTGGCACAAGCAAAATGGGGCGGTGGCGATGTGAAATTCGGAACCGAAATGAAAGGGCCAAAAGAATCAGAAATCCTTCGGCTCAATAATACCCGCGCTCGTACTGAGTTGGGTTTCGTTCCACTCTGGCCATTAAAAGCAGCAATTGCCCGCACAGTTCTCTGGTATAAAAATGCAAAAAGCGGAAAGCCAGCTTCGCTTCTCTGCGTTAATGATATTGATGCTTATGAACGCGGGGTCATATGAACTGCTTTGAGATCACAGAGATCGGACTTGGCGTGAAGGGTGTCAAGCGACTGACACTTGGCGATACGCGTGGCTCGCTGACGCGTTTGTTTTGCGCACAGGACCTTTCTGTTGCGGGGTGGAATAAACCTGTGGCCCAAGCCAATTGGGTTGAAAACAAATTGCGTGGAACGGTGCGTGGGTTGCATTATCAGGTCGCACCTTTTGCAGAAGATAAGTTCCTCTTCTGCATGGATGGCGAAATTAACGATGTTGTTATTGATGTGCGCCGAGGTTCCCCAACACTGTTGCAGCATGTCGCCATAAATCTTTCGGCTGCGCGTGGCGACGGGCTTTTGATACCAGCAGGTATTGCTCATGGTTATCAATGTTTGTGTGACGATGTGAAGTTGCTGTATTTTCATAGCGAGGCCCATGCCCCGTCGGCTGAGCGTGGACTAAACCCTTTGGATCCCAAATTGAATATCGCATGGCCACTGCCTGTTGAAAACCTATCGGAACGCGACCAAAATCATGCTTATCTAAAAACGACGTTTGAAGGAGAGCCGTTTTGAACTGTCGGTTTTGCAATAGTGAACTTCACGAGACATTTCTTGATCTCGGCTTTGCGCCGCCTTCAAATTCATATCTTGAAGAAAAGGATCTGTCGCGGCCCGAACAATATTATCCGCTCCGCGTTATGGTTTGCGAGACGTGCTGGCTTGTGCAAACCCAAGACTTTGCCAATGCCGATGAATTTTTTAATGCCACCTACGCTTATTTTTCCAGCACGTCGGCAAGCTGGCTTGAACATGCAGAGCGCTATTGCACCGACATCACGACGCGCCTTGGTCTGGGATCAAAAAACTTCGTCATCGAAGTCGCTTCGAATGATGGATATTTGCTAAAAAATTTTGTTGCTGCTGGTGTGCCCTGCCTTGGCATTGAACCAACGGCCAGCACGGCGGCGGCGGCAGAAGCGCTAGGTGTTCCCACACTACGCGAATTTTTTGGGGAACCACTTGGCGAGCGACTGGTATCAGAAGGCCGCAAAGCCGATCTGATTATTGGGAACAATGTGTTTGCCCATGTGCCCGACATCAATGATTTCACGCGCGGGCTGGCCACTGTTTTAAAAGCGGAAGGCGTTGTGACGTTAGAGTTTCCACATCTGCTTAATCTCATCAAGCTTTGTCAGTTCGACACGGTTTATCACGAACATTTTTCTTATCTTTCGCTAGCCGTGGTGCAAAAGATTTTTGCAA
>JAYVPZ010000268.1:0-6554 GCA_043757105.1 Aestuariivirga sp.
TCCGATTCCAAACTGAGTTCAGCAGAACGGTTATCAATCAGCTCTCCGTGAAATTCCACGGCCTTGCCGCCGCCGTTTTGCTGAGCTTCAAGCAAAGCCGTTGTGGCTTGTTGCATTATCGTTGCCGCGGTCATTTCTGGAGTATTGAGTTCGGACATGCCGATGCTTGCCAGCAATGAAATATTTTGATCCCGAATTGAAATGGTTTTACTGAGCGCCAGATTGATCTTTTCGGATAATGAATTCACACTTCGGCGGGCCATCGCTTCGATGGCGAGCACGGCAAACTGACTGCCAGAAACACGCGCCACTGTTTCATCGCTCTCAATGCATTCGCTGATGCGAGTGCCCGCCGTTTTCAGAAGTTGATCACCAATCTCATGGCCCAGTGCATCATTCAATGTTTTCAGGCGATCAATATCGACAAGCAAAACCCGGAACGGCAGCGCCAATGTCTTTTTTAATTCGCGGTCAACCCGGTCGATAAACAAAATTCGATTTGGCAGCCCTGTAACCGCATCATGCACGGCATCAGTGGTCAGTCGTTCTTCGGCTTGTTTATCTTTCGTGATATCGGTTAAAGTCCCGATGCAGCGATCCAGCTTTTGCCCTGGCCCTGGCACCCAGCGCGCGCGCAATAGATACCAGCGATAGGCACCATTTGCTGCGCGCAACCGCAGTTCGCGCATTACCATTTGCCCAGCCCTTCTGTCAGTGCTCTCGATGATGCTCATATAGCTTGGAACATCTTGTGGATGCAGAAACTGGAGCAACGCATTTTGGGTATTCGTTTGCCAAGAAGCACCATTCAATCCCAAGCTGCGTGGCAAATCATCGCCAACACTCAATTTGTTTTGGATCGGTTGCCATTCCCACAATGCGTGACCAGCGCTGGCAAGAGCCAAGCTCCGCCTGCTTGAATCGGTGATAAATGGCTTGGCATTCAGACCTTGGTTGAACAGAAATTTGAGCAGTACGGTGGTCATTACTACGAGTGTTGCGGCTAGTGCACCTTGGAGAAGTGGCGAAAGTAAATTCACTGTATCAGTAAGATTTAATAGAATGCCCGCAAACGCTGTCCACATCAAAAGGAAAATCCAAAAGACCAAATCTGGGTCGACGATAATCTCTACATTCCTGCGCCGCGATAGGGTTACGGCTGCGCCGAAAATTGCCAACACCGCAAAGCCTATTCGCGCCACCGACGTTGCGTGCAGAGGTTCGGCAAAAGAATAGAGACCGTTGGCAAGCATCAAACCACCCAAAAATATTACGATGAACGTGATCGTCGGTGATGCCTTAGAAATGCGAGTGAAATTTAAAATACAAATCGCAAGACTGAAGGCCAACGCAGACTCGACCAGCACCCGTAAAATATTTTCGTCTAAGGTGAGTTTTGGAAAAAAATTTCCAAGCTGGGTCAGATGCCCAGACTCAAAAGCGATAAATGCCAAACCTGAAATTGCAAACAGGGCTGCGCTAAAAAATGCGCCATGCGGCCTGAATCCATAGATGGCCAACAGACCAAAGGCCACCAGCAGTGCGACGCCGAATACCAATCCATTGAAGAATGTAATCCGCCCTTGACGATCTGACCACACATGGCCCTGCCAAAGCGTGGCTTGCAATTCTACTGTTGGACTTTCAATTGCAATATTAAAAATATCTTTTGGACCGACTTGAAAAGTTATGGTTTTTGACGTTGTGCTGCTTCCTGCCAAAAGGCTTTGCCCTTTGGTTGCTGTTGCGCCTAAAACGGAATTGAACAGCGGCTTCACCGACAAGACGCCGGTGCCTACAAATCTTTGGCTGTCGAACTCAATGACCAGATCAAGTGCTTTATCGGTTGTGTTGCGGAATGAAAAGAGCGACCAAAAATACGTAGGGCCTGGCCCCTTTGCATCTAATGTTACTTTCGAAGGGTCGCCTGGGCCTTGCAACGAAATTTGCTGGCGTTCGGCGGCTATAGGGCTTCGGAATTTTGCGAGATCAATTTGAATTGTGTTTGCATCAACATCAAGGATGGCATCAGCGTGCACCGGGTTGATGGACACCAGAACAAGCAGAGCCAACACTATCGTGACGCAAACCGACTTTATAATGTGGAGTGATTTGCAAAACCGAATCATTGGGTCAATCTAGCTGCGTCTCTTCATTATGGCGATTCTCAGTTCGCGGTTTTAAGACGGGCATATAGCAAGTGGTCTTCCCAATGTCCGGCGATCCGAATGTAACTCTTGGCATAGCCCTCTTGAGCAAAATTAGCCTTTTCAAGGAGTCCCTTTGACGCTTCGTTGCGCGGAAGACAAGCAGCCTCGACACGGTGCAGGTTCATGGATTCAAAAGCATGTTCACACATGAGTTGCAAGGCCTCGCTCATGAAGCCCTGCCTCGCGAAGCGCTGACCAATCCAATAGCCAAGGGTGGCGGTTTGTTCGGCGCCGCGCCGGATATTGCTCAGGCTGATTGCGCCGATCAATCGATTGGTTTGGGTTTCGAAAATGAAAAACGCATGGCCTTGATCACGCTTAGCCCAATCACGATAGATCCTGAGGCGGCGGGCAAATGCGCCGCGGGTCGATTCATCATTGTTCCAGCTTGGTTCCCAAGGTTCAAGAAACGATCGGCTTGCTTGGCGTAACTCCGCCCATGGTTTGAAATCTTCCATCACGGCGGGGCGCAGCATAATCCGATTGCCGATTAAAACTGGCCCGCCGCCCAGTTTTTGGAAAAACCACAACCCTTAGCTAAACCTTGCGGCCAGTGCCGCGTGGCTCTCAAGGGCCGAAAGCTGACCCACCGCGCTGAGCGATGGCGGAGCCGATTTAAATATCTCATGAGCTAGTTTTCGAACTTGTTCAGCGGTGACGGCTTCGATTTTTTTAATGATTGTTGCCATCTCGGGCACTTCACCAAAAGCCAAAAATTGTCTGGCGATTTGATCGGCACGCGATGAGGCACTTTCAAGATTCATCACAATGCTGGTTTTGAGCTGAGCCTTAGCGCGGTCAATTTCTTTCTCGGTCACTTCTTCGACCATTGACTTCATAACATTGGCAGTCACATCCAAAAGGTCTGGAGTATGGTCTGGTGAGGTTGCAGCATAGACGCCAAGTTGGCCTGTGTCTTCATAAGTCGTTCCGAATGCAAACACACTGTAACACAAACCTCGCTTTTCGCGCACTTCTTGGAACAGGCGAGACGACATGCCGCCGCCCAATATGCTGGCCAGAACTTGCAATTGGTAAACGCGGGGATCTCGGTAGTTGGGCGCTGGGAACGATAACACCAGATGTGTTTGATCGAGCGGCTTTTGTTCGGTCTGGGCCGTGCCAGAAAATGTTGGCGGTTGCCGTTGGGGCGCATGACCTTGCGGGATGTGGCCAAAATGTTTTGTCGCGGCTGCCGTAAAATCAGCGTGGTTCACATTGCCTGTGGCGCAAATGACAATGCGCGATGCCCAATAATTTCTGTCACGCCACGCCACCATTTGTTCGCGGGTCATGGATTGCACAAGTTCCGTTGTGCCAAGGATTGACCGACCCAATGGATGGTCACCATAAGACGCTGCCTGTGCGAGATCAAAAACCAAGTCGTCAGGTTGGTCTTTTGAAGCGGCGATTTCTTGCAAGATCACATCACGTTCGCGGTCGAGTTCGTCGGCATCAAGTGTCGACTCGGTGAAAATATCGGCAAGAATATCCAGCGCCAATGGCCAATCAGCCTTCAAAGTGCGGGCATAATAAGTTGTGGTTTCCATGCCAGTTGCAGCATTGATTTCGCCACCAGCGCTTTCAATTTCTTCAGCAATATCTTGGGCGCTGCGGCGTTTTGTGCCTTTGAAGGCCATATGTTCGAGAAAATGCGCAACGCCATTTTCCTCTGGGTTTTCGTCGCGCGCACCCGCTTTGATCCAGATACCTAAGGCAACCGATTCCAAATGTGGCATATTGTGCGTCAGCACATGAAGACCATTTGGCAGTTTTGAAATTTCGACAGGCATTTACTCTCCCGTTCAACACTGCGCTATTTTGCGCCAGCTTCAAGCGTGAGAAAGAATATAGGCTTTCACGTCCGCTTCGCTGTTTGGGAGCACTTTGAAGGTTTCTTTCGCGTTCATCAAGTAAGATAAACGTTGAGGTAAATTTGGTCTGACTTTTGTTGCCGCCTCCACCGCATCTGGGAATTTGGCAGGGTGGGCCGTGGCCAAAGTGACCATGGGTGAATTGGTGCTGGTTTTTTGTGCAACGGCATAACCGACCGCCGTGTGCGGGTCGAGCAACTCTCCCGTTTCGGCCAAAACTTTGGACATCATGAATGCAGCGTCAGCATCCGAGGTTGCACCTGAATCAAATTCTGCACGGATTGATTTGATGGCGTCCGATTGCAAAGTGAATGCACCAGATTGTTTGAGAGAATCCATCGCGTTTCGAACGGTGGCGGGATCATTTTTGTTGGCCAGATAAACGAGGCGCTCGAAATTGCTGGAGACTTGTATGTCCATTGATGGGCTGGTTGTGGCGCGAACGCCAGTCACTGTGTAACTGCCGGTTCTTAATGTGCGATCTAAAATATCATTGCTGTTGGTGGCGATCACTAATCGGTCAATATCAAGCCCCATGCGCTTGGCGGCAAGGCCAGCGAAGACATTGCCGAAATTTCCAGTCGGCACGGTAAAGCTGACAGCGCGGCCCGGTGCGCCCAGTTGGAGGGCAGCATAAAAATAATAAACGATCTGCGCCATAATGCGCGCCCAGTTGATGGAGTTGACACCCGCAAGCGAAACTTCATCACGAAATTTCAGATCATTAAACAGCGCTTTGACAATGGCTTGGCAATCATCAAAGTTTCCTTCGATGGCGATGTTGTGAACCGATGGGCTGGTGACTGTGGTCATCTGGCGGCGCTGCACATCTGACACGAGGCCGTGTGGATGCAGAATAAATATGCTGGCGTTTTTAGAATGTTGAAAGGCGTCAATGGCTGCGCCACCGGTGTCTCCCGACGTTGCGCCAACAATCACAGCTTTGCGATTTTGTTTGGCCAATGACCAATCCATCATGCGCGACAATAATTGCATGGCCACATCTTTAAACGCGAGGGTGGGGCCGTGGAAGAGTTCGAGCAGGTACTGGTTAGGGGCCAATTGCTTAAGCGGTGTAGTGGCAGGATGATTAAAAGTGGCATAGGCCCCGTTCACCATATGCTTTAGATCGGCAGCGGGAATGGATGCTCCGGTAAACTTGCTGACAACAGCAAAGGCCACCTCGGCATAAGGCTTGCCGCGCAAAGCGATAAGCTCATCATGTGACATTTGTGGAAAATGCTCTGGTACATAAAGCCCGCCGTCGCGCGCAAGTCCAGAAAGCATGGCCCCTTCAAAATCAAGGACAGGGGCAAGACCGCGCGTGGAGATGTATTTCATAAATCGTTTTCCAGGTCCGATAGCCATTCTAACTCCGTCATTCCCGCGCAGGCGGGAAACCAACTTCTTGCAGAATGCATTTCGAAAAGTTGGATCCCCGCCTGCGCGGGGATGACGGATGAAAGGAAGCTATAAAAATTGTATCAGTGCTTTAGCGCGGGCAACAGAGCGCATCAAGCGTTAGTCTTTCTTAAAGAGAAAACATAAAACCCAGCCACCGCCGCCAGAGCCGCAGCCAACCCAAACCAGGTTATGGCATAGCCTAAATGATTATTGGCGAGTGCCACTTTTGGAATTTCAGCTATTGGCCCATCAATTTCCGTATTGGTTGGTAGTTTTTGTAAAATGAACGGGGCCGCACCTTTTGAAGATGCCAACATTGCTGGCAGATCCCACCAATACCAAATGTTCTGGGCGGCATCGTTTTCATTGTCAAAATAGCCCCGACCTTTGTTGTGAAAGCGGACGAGGCCTATGATGGTTTGTGGTGCGTCCGATAATTTCAATGGTTGGTTTTCTGCAATCGCTCCAAGATCTATCAGGATGGAACTGCTATCGTCCATTTTTAAAGGTGCAATGATTTCCCAACCCGGATTACCGTTTGATGATTCAACTCTGCGAAAATAGTTTGCGGGGTTCAGTTGACCAGTCACTTTGACTTTGAGATATTCAATGTCTTCGCCCTGCCCTTGTTTGGCTAATGCATCAGACAATGAAATCGGCTCTGCCTTCATGCGTTGTTCGAGCGATGCAATCAGGGCTTCCTTCTGTCCCAGCCGCTGCACCTGCCACACGCCAAGCCCTAGCAAAATGGCGATGCCTAACGCACTTGCGAGTAATATCGGCCAGAGACGAGGCTTCATTTCACTTCGCGGCCTTCCTGAGCGCCGGTTTTCCATTGTTGAGCGAGGAACATTCCCTTGACTGGGCGCAGCATTAGCATTGGGATTACGATCAACATTGGGATAGCAATCAGCACATGCACCCAATAGGGCGGAGTATAGGCCACTTCAACGCCAAGAATAGAGCCCACACCGAAGACACAGGCAAAGAGCATGACGAACCAAGCTGCGCCATCGCCTGAATCGGCAAAGGAAAACGACAGGCCGCAATTGGAGCAAGACTTAGC
>JAYVPZ010000269.1:0-1710 GCA_043757105.1 Aestuariivirga sp.
TACCAATCGCAATAAACATTCCACGCGAATTGATAAAGCGATGCGGCGGCTTCATTATATTTGTGGTCTTCAATCGCCTTCGTCACCGTATCGCGGCAACGCGCGGCCTCACCCGCAATCCAGCGATTGACGGTGACACGGGCGGCGACGGGATCAAAATTTTCGTCCTTGGCCACACCGTTCATTTCGGCAAAACGTGCGGCGTTCCACAGCTTGGTGGCAAAGTTGCGGTAACCTTCTACGCGCGATTTTGCGAGTTTCAGATCACGCCCTTGTGCGGCCATAGCGGCCATGGTGAAGCGCAAGGCATCCGCGCCGAACTCATCGATCAATTCCAACGGGTCAATGACGTTGCCCTTGGACTTTGACATTTTCTGGCCTTTCTCGTCACGAACCAGAGCATGAATATAAACCGTTTCAAACGGCACTTCTTTCATGAAGTGCAGGCCCATCATCATCATACGAGCAACCCAGAAGAAAATGATGTCAAAGCCTGTGACCAGCACATTGGTTTTATAGTGGCGCTTGAGGATTGGTGTTTGCTCCGGCCAGCCCAATGTTGAGAACGGCCAGAGGGCTGACGAGAACCATGTGTCGAGAACGTCTTCATCGCGATGAATTGGAGCGTGCGCATCGTGCCATTCAATTTTTGGAATATTGCGAATTGCAACTTTCCAATCATCAGGGCTCCGTCGTAAATCCTGAGCAGTTTCAAAATTACCGTACGCTTGCTGAAATTTATCCGAAGAAATGCCGTCTTCGTAAACATCAACAGAACGACCATAATAAGCTAGTGCTTCGGGTCCAACTTCTTCCCAACTTTCAGCAACAAATGTTTTCGGCCCAGCTCTCGGATTCATAAAGTCGGGATCAGTATTCACTCTTGGCCCATACCATGCCGGAATTTGGTGCCCCCACCAGAGTTGGCGGCTGATGCACCAGGGCTGAATGTTGTTCATCCATTCATAATAGGTTTTATCCCAATTCTTCGGAACGAAACTTGTGTCGCCCTTATCAACAGCGGCAATCGCGGGCTTGGCAAGCGTGGCGGCATCCACATACCATTGCTCGGTGAGCATCGGCTCGATCACCACATTCGAGCGATCACCAAAGGGCTGCGGAATCATTTTTTCTTCTTTGCCGCGATAAAAGCCAAGCTCTTCGATTTCGGCCAACACCATTTCACGCGCCTTGTATCGATCAACGCCGTGATAGCGCTCAGGCACTTGGTTTTCAGGCGTGGAAATCATCCGCGCTTTTTTATCCATCAGCATGATCAGCGGAATGTTGTTGCGCTTGGCCACATGAAAATCGTTTTCATCATGTGCGCCTGTGATCTTCACTGCACCTGTTCCGAATTCGGGATCAGGATATTCATCGGCGATGATCGGAATCTTGCGGTTGGCGATGGGAAGCCAAACCATTTTGCCCACCAGATTTTTATAGCGCTCATCGGAAGGATGCACGGCCACCGCACCATCACCCAACATAGTTTCAGGGCGCGTGGTGGAAATGACGATTTCTTTCATGCCATCAATTTCACCGTCAACCAATGGATAGGCGAATGACCACATGGCGCCTTTGGTGTCGCGGGTTTCAACTTCAAGATCGCTGATTGCGGTTTCGAAAACCGGATCCCAATTGACCAGTCGCGTGTCTTTATAAATCAGTTTTTCTTTATAAAGCTGCACAAACACTTTGCGCACAGCT
>JAYVPZ010000270.1:0-1707 GCA_043757105.1 Aestuariivirga sp.
AGCTTGCGACATGACCAAAGTCCTCCGCAAACCTTGAATCATCTTCAAACTGATTTGTGAACCCCCTTCGATTCACATCGACTATCCGACGCTCTAGATTTGTCGCTATATTCTCGCACATTTTATCGTTCATTTTCAGTTAGTTGCACTATCAAACACATATGGGCGAAGCAACAGCAATTACAGTCGTCAACAAAAATGCCAAGCTCATAAATTTTCTTTTTTTCGCATTTTGTAAGACATCTATCCGGAGATCAAAAGAGCTAAGATGCGACACTTAATTGCGCACCGCAAATCTGCTTGATTTTACCTCCGCCTTCGCTGCGGTGTTCTTGACTTACCCCTTATTTTCGGCCTTTCGCCTGCGCGGCCTTCGCCGACGATTTCAAACTTCAATCCGCCTTTAACGGGGGCCGCTTCAACGAGTTTCACTTTCACAATGTCACCCATTTGAAACGTCTCGCCCGTGCGTTCGCCGATCAATGCGTGGCGCACTTCGTCGTACACATAGTAATCGCGGCCTAGCGTGGCGGCGGGCACGAAGCCATCAGCGCCTGTTTCTTCCAAATTCACAAACAGGCCAGCGCCCACCACGCCGCCAATGCGGCCGTTGAACACTGCGCCCACTTGCGGGGCTAGATATGACGCGATCAGGCGGTCATTGGTTTCGCGCTCGGCCACCATGGCGCGGCGCTCGGCGGTGCTAATCATCTCTGCGGTTTCATCGAGGTTGGCGATGTCGAATTCTGACAGACCGTCACCGCCCATATTGAGCGCGGTGATCAATGCCCGGTGGACGATTAAATCAGCATAGCGCCTGATCGGCGAGGTAAAATGCGCATAGCGCCTGAGAGTCAGGCCGAAGTGCCCAGCATTCTCCGAGCGATAGACGGCTTGCGCCTGCGTGCGCAAAACAATCTGGTGCACCAATTGTTCAAAATCCTCGCCCTTCACAGAAGCGAGCAATTTGTTGAAATGCGATGGCTTGATAATTTGTCCCAAAGGCAATTCGCGGTTTACGGTTTTAAGAAACGTGGCCAGCGCTTTAATTTTTTCTTGGGAAGGTTGTTCATGCACGCGGTAGAGCAGGGGCGTTTTTTTATTTTCTAATTCTTCGGCCGCCGCCACATTGGCTTGAATCATAAACTCTTCGATCAGCTTATGCGCATCGAGTCGCATCGGCACAGTCACCCGCGCCACAGCACCTGTTGCATCCAGAATAATTTTTCGTTCCGGCAAATCTAAATTTAAAGGGCTTCTCGCATCTTGAGCTTTTTTCAAAGCCGCATAAGCCGCCCAAAGCGGTTTCAATACAGGCTCCACGAGGCCTTCAGCTTTTGGTGAAGGCCGCCCATCAATTGCGCTTTGTGCTTCCTCATATGAAAGCTTGGCAGCCGAGCGCATGGTCACGCGTTTGAAGTGGTGAGACTTCTTGCGGCCTGATTTATCGAAGGTCATGAAACAGGCAAGTGCTGGCCGCAATTCTTTTTCACGCAGCGAACACAAATCATTCGAAATGCGTTCTGGCAACATGGGCACAACGCGGTCGGGGAAATAAACCGAATTGCCGCGAATGCGCGCTTCCTTGTCCAGCGCTGAGCCAGAGCGCACATAGGCTGACACATCGGCAATCGCCACAATCACCGAGAAGCCACCCGGGTTGGCAGCACTGTCATCATAATCGGCCCAAACCGCATCATCGTGATC
>JAYVPZ010000271.1:0-6536 GCA_043757105.1 Aestuariivirga sp.
ACTCGCTTTGGCGGGATATAGTCAAACTAGCGCGATGATCCTCAGGGATGTCTTGGAGACCGTATTTCTGCTTGATTTATTTCAAAGTGAGCGCAGTCTCATTGTTGAATGGAGATTGGCTGACGAAAAAGTTTTGAAGAATAAGTTCGGCCCTGTCAGCGTACGAAAGGCGCTAGATGCTAGAGACGGAAACGTAGGCAAAAAAAGAGAGGCGCTATACAAATTATTTTGCGAGCTGGCGACTCATCCAAACATGAAATCGGATTGGATGCTGAGGCCGCAAAAAGATGGTGACGCTTTCATCGGACCATTTATTGAAAAACCTACGCTCTCCGCAGTATTGACGGAAATGGGGAAGTTAGCGATCCAAGTTGGCGAAATATTGAGTCATTTCTTTGATCCTCAAAATAACAATACAAAACATGCGACACTGCAATTTACCCACTTCAAGGCTGAATGGTTTAGATTTTTCTATTCGCCATAAGTCAGATACTCACTAAGAGGTTTTGGATAACTCACCCACAATATCCCAGCATCTACTAAATCAAACACCAAACCTTGTTACATCAACTGCGTCGTATGCTTTCAGACCAAACGCCCTGCTCTTCAATTTCTTTATTGAATGCAGCAATGCTCTCGCGATTTCCCTCAGCCCAACGCCTCGCAATGAACTCATTCAATGCCAGCTCTACCGCAGCCGTCTTTGTGCGTGCGCCACTTAACTTCAGAACTTCATCAACTAATTTTGGATCGAGTGATACGTTACTAGCCATGTTTTGAACTCCTGCTAAACTTTAGCACCAATATTATTAATTTCAAACCCACTCATAACACCAAAAGCGTCATCCCCGCGATGACGGGACGGCGGTTTTGGGTAGGTTTGAGAAGGATTGTTGCCTTATCATATCCGTCTCGTCTAAACCAAAGCTATGTCCCCAATCACCCACCGCAACAACCTGATCGGTATCCTCTCGCTCATCCTTGGCATATTCGTATTCTCAATTCAGGATGCGATCATAAAGGCAATCAGCGGCGATCATGCGGTAACATTGGCCATCTTCATTCGCGCTGTCGTCTCGCTGCCCATTCTCATATTGATGGTGCATTTTGAATGCGGGTTAAAAGGTCTCATCACCAAACATTGGCGCATTTTGGTTTTGCGCGGTTGCATTTTGCTCTGCGCTTACACGACCTATTTCATGGTGTTCCCCGCTTTGCCATTGGCCGAAGCGGTTGCCCTGTTTTTCATGGTGCCATTGTTGGTCACGCTTATGGCTGGCCCCATGCTTGGTGAAAAAGTTTCAAATTTCGCATGGGCAGCAATATTAGTTGGCCTTATCGGCGTGTTCATCATCCTGCAACCAGGAAGCGCCCTGTTCGATCCAGCCGCATTGCTCAGCCTGATCAGCGCCGCAACTTATGGCTTCTCAATGATTTTGGCCCGCAAATATGGCGACGAAACACCTTCATCCGTCATGTCATTTTATCAGAACATTGTTTATTTGTTTGGCGCTTCATGCTTCGCTAGCATCGCCGCTTTGTTGGGCCTTAAACCGCCCGGCCACCCCAGCCTTGATTTTCTTTTCCGCAGTTGGGATTGGCCTTCAAACTATGACACCTTTTTGATGGGTACATGTGGTTTGATCGCCGCTGTGGGTATGACCCTGCTCACCCATGCCTACCGCAAAGGCCAAGCAAATATCGTCACCCCATTTGAATATACCGGAATGATCTGGGCCGTGGTGTTTGGATTTGCCTTCTTCGGCGAAATTCCACGCCTCACAACTTTCATCGGCATGGCCCTTATAGCAGCAGCTGGCGTCTTGGCTTTGCGGGCTGGGATCAAAAACAACCAAGTCGCTTCGCTTAGAAAATAAGACATAAGATGAACGCCAGATGAACGCAGTATTCTGACTGCGTTCAAAACAATACCTGCAAGTTGCAGATAACAAATGGTCAATGTGGCCGTTTTCAAAATCAAATTCAGGAGACGACCATGTTCAAGAAATCAATTTTAGTGGCAGCGTTGCTATTGGCTTCATCAGCGGCCTTCATATCCGTCGATGCAAAGCCGTTACGCCAAGTTATGGGTTGCGATCCATCAAATGCACCAGGCGGTGTCTGTGTTATTGATCCTTCAAACATTCGCGATCATCGCACGCCTCAAAACATCCGAGACCATCGTTGCCCAGCTTCTCAAGGCGGAAATTGTGTTGGGCCAGAAGTGCAGGTTGTTGTTCCGCCACCGCCCCCTCCCCCAAATCAGCAACCTCCCGGTTGCGGCGTTGCAGGCTGCAATCCACCTCCTCCACCTCCACCGAAAACAACAGAGTGCAATGATCCAAGAATTTGCGACGACTTCGGCCAAAATCGCCCATACAGAATTACCTGTGGCCAAGGCCGCAGCATTGTGCGCCATAGCGGCTACCGCCGGGTACGCCCAATTGATTGTTCCGGTCGCCAATTTACTTATATGGCAACACGGCACGGTGAAGTTTACGGCGTGGTCGTGAACATGCGCGGCAGAATTGTTGATGTGTATGAAGCGCCATAGCTGGCCGAAATGAGATTGAGGGACGGATAAACGCCGTCCCTTATTTGTTTAAAACACAACAACACTCCGAATAGATTGGCCCTTGTGCATCAAGTCAAATGCATCATTAATTTTTTCCAATGGCAAAATATGCGTGATCATTGGATCAATCTCAATCTTACCTTCCATATACCAATCCACAATCTTGGGCACATCAGTGCGCCCGCGTGCACCACCAAAAGCCGTGCCGCGCCAGGAGCGGCCTGTCACCAATTGGAATGGACGTGTTGAGATTTCTTGGCCAGCACCTGCTACACCAATAATGATTGATTGCCCCCAGCCCTTATGCGCAGCTTCAAGCGCAATGCGCATCACTTTCACATTGCCGATGCATTCGAAGGTATAGTCAGCTCCACCACCCGTAAGCTCCACCAGATGCGCCACCATATCGCCCGAAACTTTGGACGGGTTCACAAAATGCGTCATGCCAAATTTGCGGCCCCATGTTTCTTTGTCATCATTCATATCCACGCCAACAATCTGGCGCGCACCCGCAAGGCGCAAACCTTGAATCACATTGAGGCCAATCCCGCCTAAGCCAAACACAATCGCGGTTGAACCAATCTCAACTTTGGCCGTGTTGATCACAGCACCTACACCTGTCGTAACGCCACAACCAATGTAACAAATCTTGTCAAATGGCGCATCGCTGCGCACCTTGGCCAAAGCAATTTCAGGCAGCACAGTATAGTTCGAAAACGTCGAGCAACCCATATAATGATGGATCATCTGGCCCTTGTAAGAAAACCGCGAAGTACCATCGGGCATCATTCCTTTGCCTTGCGTGGTTCTAATTTTTTGGCAGAGATTGGTTTTTGGATTCAAGCAATAGTCGCACTCGCGGCACTCAGGCGTGTAGAGCGGAATTATATGATCACCCTTTTTGAGAGACTTAACTCCCGGGCCAACATCCACAACAACGCCAGCACCTTCATGGCCCATGATTGCTGGAAACAATCCTTCTGGATCAGAACCCGAAATCGTAAACTCATCCGTATGACAAACGCCCGTTGCTTTGATCTCGACTAAAACCTCACCCTCGCGCGGCCCTTCCAAATCCACTTCAACAATTTTAAGTGGCTTACCAGCTTCAAAAGCAACAGCAGCACGCGTTTTCAAGTTTTAATACTCCATATTCAATAGGTTATGCACGAATCCCGATCACAAAAACAGGACAATTCATGTTTCCACCTAAGCACCTAAAGTGACACATGAAAACTAAATACCCCACACTTTATTCACAATTTCAATCTAGCAGCACTTCCATGAAATCGAGATTCACTTTCGCGACGGCGATACTTACGCTGTCATATTCCGTTTGCCTTGCCCAACCCTTGTTGGAACCTGAGTTACACCTCAGCACAAACCCAAATACCACACCTCGCGTGGCACTGACATTTGATGCCTGCAGCGGCAAAACCGACGAACGCATTTTGCAAACGCTCATCAACAATCATATAAGCGCCACTATTTTTGTGACCGCCCGTTGGATCAAACGAAACCCGCAAGCTATCGCCGAACTCAAGTCCAACGCCGATCTATTCGAAATCGAAAACCATGGAGCTAGACACCTTCCCATCATCGATTTCCCAATCAAAGTTTTTGGATTGGAAGCGTCAGGTTCCGCAGAAGCTGTCCGCGAAGAGATTGAAGGCGGCGCAAAGGCCATTGAAAAAACCTTCGGGAGCAAACCAAAATGGTTTCGCGGCGCAACGGGTCTTTATTCCGTGTCAGCTGAAAATATCATCTCCGAGATGGACTATAAGCTCGCGGGTTATTCTTTGCACGGGGATGGTGGAGCCAGCTTCTCAACCAATCGAACAGCAAGCACCTTCGCCGCCGCCAAAGACGGTGATGTGATCATCGCCCACATCAACCAACCAACTAAACCAGCGGGCGTTGGTGTGGTTGAGGGCATTCTCAAACTCAAAGCGGCTGGCTTTAAATTTGTAAAACTAGAAGACGGTTTTGAGCAGCCTACGCCTCAGATCAATACCTGCAATCATTGTGCAGATAGCGCGCACTAACCCATCCCTCGTTACTTGCATCTGTGGTCGAAGCAATCTTATACCAATTACCACGCCGATTAAAAACTTCAACTGCATCGCCGTTGAACAATTCTCCCACTTGCGTAGCAGAGCGCTTTGGCCCAGCACGCACCGCAAGAAATCCTGCACCTGTGGCCGGATTATAATGGCCGGAAATTCCATGAACCGTGCCCTCGCAATATTGTGCAAAGGCTGTGCCGGAATTAAAAGCAGCCAGAGTGGCAAGAGCAAATAGTAAAACAAAAGTTTTGCGCATAATTTGATATCCTCAAAATATGCCCCCAAGTTACTATGCAAGATTAGTGGCACTTTGTCAGCTGGTTTTTGGGGGCTTGTACGGTGTATGCGTCCGGCATCTGCGGGTGATTTAAGAACACACTTAACGTTATCAACTTCGTCAAGAAAGCGATTGGCAAATCTGGTTGAGCAACTTAAAATACTAAGTTCGGTTACATGGCCAATCACAGGAGTTTAAAATGGAATTGAGTGCACCAACAAGAATTGCGTTTGTAATATCGGTTGTTATTGCAGTGATCTCACTACTCGGATATTTAGGCATGATCTCAACTTTTGGCGTTCGTTCTTATCTTGTTTTGGGCGCAGCTTATGTGGTGCTAGCATTGGCCAACCTGCTTAAAGGACTATAATTATTCGAAGCATAAAAAACAGAGCAACCTCGTTGCTCTATTTTTTTATGTAATATTACGCTGTAACAGGATATCAAAATTCTAGCCAACTTGTCCCCGATGTCTTAAATATTGATCAGCCAAAACACACGCCATCATCGCTTCACCAACCGGCACGGCGCGGATACCCACACATGGATCATGGCGACCCTTGGTAATGATGTCCGCGTCAGTGCCTTGTGCCGTGACCGTTTTGCGCGAAGTCAAAATCGAAGATGTTGGCTTCACGGCAAAGCGCACTACAATATCTTGCCCTGTTGATATGCCGCCCAATATCCCGCCCGCGTGGTTCGACATAAACTCTGGTTTACCGTGGCGCATACGAATTTCGTCGGCATTGTCTTCACCGTGCAAAGCAGCAGACGCAAAGCCCGCACCAATTTCAACACCCTTCACAGCGTTGATACTCATCATGGCCGAGGCGAGTTCAGAATCCAGCTTCGCGTATAATGGCGCACCCCAACCAGCGGGAACGCCAGATGCCGTTACTTCAATAATCGCGCCTATTGAAGAACCAGATTTCCGAATGCCATCAAGATAAACCTCCCAATGTTTGGCTGCCACCGCATCCGGACAAAAAAACGGATTGCGCTCCACCTCTGCCCAATCCCAATTTTTATTATCAATCTTTTGGTCGCCCATCTGGATCATGCAGCCCCGAATGGTAACCTCCGAAATAATTTTCCGCGCCACAGCTCCAGCGGCAACACGCGATGCTGTTTCACGCGCTGACGAACGACCACCACCGCGATAATCACGAATGCCGTATTTAGCTTGATAAGTTAAGTCAGCATGGCCCGGGCGGAACGTATCTCGAATATCAGAATAATCTTTTGACCGTTGATCAGTATTCTCAATCTGCAACATAATTGGAGCACCCGTAGTGCGCGGGCCATTGGTGCGCTCATCCGCAAACACACCAGAGAGAATTTTGACGAGATCGGCTTCTTGCCTCTGCGTGGTAAAACGCGATGTCCCTGGTTTGCGTTTGTCAAGAAAGCTTTGAATATCTTCTGGCGTCAGCGCTATGCCGGGAGGACACCCATCCACCACACAGCCAATAGCTGGCCCATGGCTTTCACCAAATGTTGTAACGCGAAAAAGATGGCCAAATGTGTTGTGTGACATTTTTGTAAATACACTTTCTAAAACCGTCATTCCGGCGAAAGCCGGAATCCAGGGGCCACATATTGAATTCTAAACGATTGC
>JAYVPZ010000272.1:0-1706 GCA_043757105.1 Aestuariivirga sp.
TCACATCAAGGATTCTTCTAATGAAAATAGCCTTTGCCAACGCTACTTTACCAAAGTCGGGCACGATTGTCGTTTTCGCAACGGAAGGCGGTAAGCTGATTGGCCCTGGAGCAGCGGTGGAAAAAGCCAGCAAAGGCCATCTCGCCCGCGCTATCAAATCAGCCAATTTTGAAGGCAAGCGCGATCAGATTGTCGAAGTTTTAGCCTGCGGAACCTATGACCGCGTTCTCGTGGTGGGCCTTGGCAAAGCTGATTCGATCACTGCTCACGAAACTGAAATGCTCGGCGGTGCCATTGCAGGTGCATTGCAATCCGCTAAAGCAACCTCTGCATCAGTAGCAGTGGCAAGTCATAAAACTTTGTCAGAAGCCGAAACCGCTTCACTTTTGGCCTCGGGTGCGTCACTCCGCGTTTATAGCTTCGACCAATATAAATCCAAGAAACCTGAAAAAGCTAAACCGCTGGATACCATTACATTCCACACGGCAAGTGCCGAAAAAGCTAAAGCCGCCTTCACACCATTGTCCGCCGTCCGCGAAGGCAATCACTTCGCGCGTGATCTGGTCAACGAACCAGCAAACATTCTCTATCCTGTCGAATTCGCCAATCGCGCCAAGCAACTTGCCAAAGCCGGGGTGAAAATTGAAATCTTGAACCCCGCTCAGATGAAAAAACTCGGCATGGGCGCACTCCTTGGTGTGGCACAAGGCTCTCCATTCGAAGCTCGTCTTGTGGTCATGCGCTGGGACGGCGGCAAAAAAGGCCAACTACCCATCGCCTTCATCGGCAAAGGCGTCACTTTCGACACAGGCGGCGTGTCAATCAAGCCAGCAGGCGGTATGGAAGATATGAAGGGTGACATGGGCGGTGCCGCTTGTGTCACGGTCCTTATGCTCGCTCTGGCCAAACGCAAAGCCAAAGCCAACGTTATTGGCGCAATAGGCCTCGTCGAAAACGCCATTGACGGCAATGCGCAACGCCCAGGCGACATCGTCAAATCCATGTCCGGCCAAACCATTGCTGTGCTGAACACTGATGCCGAAGGCCGCCTCGTTCTGGCTGATGTGCTCTGGTACATCCAAGATAAATTCAAACCAAAATTCATGATCAACTTGGCCACGCTAACAGGCGCAATCTTGGTAGCACTCGGCAAAGAACACGCAGGCCTGTTCTCCAACAACGACGAACTCGCCACCCGCATTTCCGAAGCGGGTTATGCCACAGGCGAAAAAGTTTGGCGCATGCCGTTAACGCCCGGCTACGACAAAATGATTGATAGTGACATTGCCGACATGAAAAACATTGGCGGTCGTTTTGCTGGTTCCATCACCGCAGCCCAGTTCCTGCAACGCTTCGTCAACAAAGTGCCATGGGCCCATTTAGACATCGCAGGCACCGCCATGGACGCCGATAAAAACGCCGTCAACCAAAGCTGGGGTTCTGGCTGGGGTGTGCGCCTGCTCAATAAACTTGTCGCCGACCACTATGAAAAATAATCGCCAACCTCCGTCATCCCCGCGAAGGCGGGGACCCCGCTTTGCTTGAGTTTAATTCACTGACAGATATTTTCCGCTCATGAACGAACAGATGAACGAGGGATTACGGTGTCAGTGCATTTAATTATGTCTCTTCTCAGTTATCAAGTCAGTGGTGATCTAGCTAAGGCGTTGCATAATAAGATTGGCAATAAAGTTCAAAAGGAAACG
>JAYVPZ010000273.1:0-1703 GCA_043757105.1 Aestuariivirga sp.
GCTCTCGAGAGTTTGAGATACGTTATCCCAACCCCGCAAGCGCCACATCTGTCCCAATTAAAGTTACCGTCGCGAACGTTAACCCCTTCGAGGGAAGACGGAACATAACTAGAACAGAAGTAAATGCCTGTCAAGTATAAAATCATATATAGAGGAAAATAAATTTAAGTGTTTATTGGAGGTGATCATTGGCTGTTTCAGATTGTGTGACCAAGAGCCCTCATCCCCCTTCGGGTTTCGCAAGCTCAATCTCCCACGCCCAAAGTAGGGCACGGGCGAAGGCGCATGAATTGGGCGTCACCCTAAATGATTATCGCCTTCGCCCGTTTGCCTCTTGGCAAATGGGAGAAGGTGGCCAAAGGCCGGATGAGGGCTCTTTCCACACGTTCGAAATTTAGTTATTTTAACTCATGGCTTACCAAACCGAGAAAGCTCTAACGCGTGCCCGTGCGCTTCGAAAGAACGACACCGAGGCTGAACGGTGTTTGTGGGAAGACTTGCGCGGCAGCAGGCTCAATGGATTTAAGTTTGTCCGACAATTGCCGGTCGGGCCATATTTTGCAGATTTCGCGTGTCGCAGTGCCAAACTGATTGTTGAGGTTGATGGGGCCACGCATGGTGATTTGCATGAGGTGGTGTATGATAAAAAGCGCACTCGGTTTTTGGAGGAACAAGGTTGGGTGGTGCACCGAGTTTGGAACGATGATGTATACAAAGAACGGGTTGCGGTTTGTGAGGGAATTTTGTTGGCACTGAACGCGCGGTAAGAGCCCTCATCCGGCTTAGCCACCTTCTCCCACGCAAGATCGCGCGGGAGAAGGCGCATGAATTGGGCACCACCATCAATGATAATAGCTGTGAGTTGGGGATATTACGCCGTCTTAAACGCCCGTTGCAGCATGTTGAGTTGGGCGCTCACCGGGCTGGTTGCTTCTTGCTCGTCGTTGTTTTCGGCTTTGCGGTTGAGCATTGAGTCCAGAGTTTTGATGCGTTCCAAGAGGCGCAGCGAACGTTCCACGAGACTTTTCAAGCCGTCTGGAGTTTGTTCAGCGCCCTTTAAGTCATGACCCCGGCCGATTTCGCTTAAGCTGATGCGGTGTTTTTCTTTCAGGGCTTCTTCGGTGTTCATTTCACCGGTGGCGATGGCGCGTTGGAGGAGGAGCCAGGAGGCCATTTGCATCAGGCGTGTGGTGAGGCGCATAGATTCTGTGGCGTAGGCGATGGCACCCACACGGTCGAGGACGCGGGCGTCGATGCGGCCTTCACCGTCTAAATAATTGGCGGTTTCTTCAACAAGGCTCATGCCTTCTTTGAAGGTTTTTTCAAAATGTTCAGAATCTGTGAATCTTGCGAGGAAGTCGATGGTGCCCGCTTCCCGCATTGCTTGTTCCCGCATGGTCAATTGCCTCTTACTCACAAACATAAAATTTTCCCCAAATTTGATCATGGCGCGGCTTGGTGTTCGCGTCAAGTTCAGGACATAGGAGCAAGTATGAGGCCAGAAAAAAAGCCGCATAAAAATGCGGCTTTGAGTTTAAACAGGGAGGCGTCAAACAGAGTGGACAGAACCCACTCGGAGAAACCCAGAAGCTCTGGGTTGAGAAAAAAGGTAAACGTTAAGTATTACTGAATGGTTAACAAGGGTTGTAAATCCGTCCAATTTTAGAGTTATTTATTAAAAAAAGCGTCGGCGGCGGCTTTTC
>JAYVPZ010000274.1:0-1701 GCA_043757105.1 Aestuariivirga sp.
GCGAATTTGTGCGCATGTCGCTAGGCGGTGTTCGGGACGAGTCTGAAATCCGCGGGCATCGCCGCACTTACATTGGCTCGATGCCCGGCAAAATCATCCAGTCGATGAAGAAGGCCAAGAAGAGCAATCCGCTTTTCCTGCTCGACGAAGTTGACAAGATGGGCATGGATTTCCGTGGTGACCCTTCAGCGGCGTTGCTTGAAGTGTTGGATCCGGAACAGAACAGCACGTTCATGGATCACTATCTTGAGGTGGAATATGACCTTTCGAATGTGATGTTCGTGACCACGTCTAACACGTTGAACATTCCGCCAGCGTTGCTCGACCGTATGGAAATCATCCGCCTTGCTGGTTACACCGAAGAGGAAAAGGCTGAAATCGCCAAGCGCCATCTTGTGCCCAAATCCATGGAACATCATGGTTTGGACAAGAAGGAGTTTGAAGTTACGCCAGATGCCTTGAAGGTTATCATCGAAAATTACACCCGCGAAGCTGGCGTGCGTAACCTTGAGCGCGAAATCAACTCTCTGGCCCGTAAGGCCACGAAGGATTTGATGACGAGCAAGGGCAAGAAGAAGATCAAGGTTGATGCTGAACTTGCCAAGAAATATCTCGGCGTGCCACGCTATAAGCATGACATGGCCGAAGGCGAAGATCAGGTTGGCGTTGTTACAGGCTTGGCTTGGACGGAAGTGGGTGGCGAGTTGCTGACCATTGAAGCCCTCATGATGCCCGGCAAGGGCCGTATGACGGTGACTGGCAATCTGAAAGATGTGATGAAGGAGTCGATCTCTGCCGCCTCATCTTATGTGCGCAGCCGCGCCACATCCATTGGTGTGAAGCCGCCGGTGTTTGACAAGCGTGACATCCACGTTCACGTGCCGGAAGGTGCCACACCCAAGGATGGCCCATCCGCAGGCATTGCCATGGCAACAGCAGTTGTTTCGGTGATGACAGGCATTCCGGTGCGCAAAGATATTGCCATGACTGGCGAGATCACGTTGCGCGGCCGCGTATTGCCGATTGGTGGCCTAAAGGAAAAGCTTTTGGCAGCGCTTCGTGGTGGCATCAAGACCGTGCTGATCCCTGAAGAAAATGCGAAAGATTTGGCCGATGTGCCGGATTCGGTGAAGAACGGCATGGAGATCATTCCTGTGGTGCGCGTCGACGATGTGTTGAAACACGCGCTGGTGCGCCAGCCCGAGCCGATCACTTGGGATGAGGAAGCGGAGGAAGCCGCCGCCGCAGCCCGGGCCGCTAAGCGCGGGCCAGAGGAAGCGGCGACCGCGCATTAAGCCATCTGTGTACGGATGAATTTAAAGCCCCGCGTGGTGTGACGCGGGGCTTTTTTATTGCGGAACTCATGCAAGTTAGCAACCGTCTGGCCCTGGGCCGAATTTGTCTTTTTTGAATGCGTAACTGAAATCGCATATATAGTCGTCGGCGGTTTTGCCTTTGATGCAATGCATACCGCTGGCGTCGATCTTTTCAACATTGCCGGTGCATTCTTGCATTTTGCCTTTTTCCTTCATGCCATCATAAATCACCTTGGCAGGTTTCCCGGCAATGGAGAAATCAATGGTGCAATTCGGATCTGAAGTTCCTTTGGTGCAATAATCTGAATCGAGTGTGGCAGTGCCACTTAACTTCATTTCATCGGCTGAATAAGCGGGCAGACTTGGCGTCAACAACAGCCCAACA
>JAYVPZ010000275.1:0-1700 GCA_043757105.1 Aestuariivirga sp.
GGTTTGGGTGTAGCCCCCGGTTTGATCGTGACGGTGATATTCGCGGCCCCAGCTCCCATCCGCCTCACGCATTTGGGTATAACGTCGGTGCCAAGGCCCCTCATTGAAGCGGGTGAAGCCTTTGGTGCCACCAAGCAGCAACTTCTCTGGAAAGTGGAATTGCCGTCAGCCCTCCCCACCATCATGGCCGGCCTCACACAATGCATTATGCTTTCGCTTTCGATGGTGGTGATTTCAGCATTGATCGGGGCAAACGGTTTGGGATCGCCTGTTGTGCGCGCGCTGAACTCCCTCAACATTCCACTCGGCATTGAAGCAGGCCTCGCCATCGTGGTGTTGGCCATCATTCTTGACCGCATGTGCAAGGTGACAACAGGAGCCAAATCATGACTGTTGTTGTTGAATTCAAAAACGTTGATATTCTTTTTGGTAAGGATGTCAGCGCCGCACAGGCCATGTTGGACAAGGGTGAAAGCCGTTCCACCATTCTTGATAAGACTGGCGTGGTATTGGGCTGTGCGGGTGCAAACCTAATAGTGAAAGAGGGCGAGATCAGCGTTCTCATGGGCCTGTCAGGCTCAGGCAAATCCACATTGCTCCGCGCTGTGAACGGACTCAACAAAGTCACGCGCGGAAATGTTTTGGTGCGTGACGGCGATAAGATGGTGGATGTGGTCACATGCGATGAGGCCACCTTGCGCCACATCAGACAAGGCCAAGTGGCCATGGTGTTCCAGCAATTCGCGTTATTGCCATGGCGCACCGTGGCGCAGAATGTTGGGTTTGGTTTGGAACTGGCAGGCATGGATGATGCCAAACGCAAGACTAAAGTGGATGCGCAATTGAAACTTGTCGGCCTTGATCAATGGGCTGGAAAATATGCGCATGAACTGTCAGGCGGCATGCAGCAGCGCGTTGGTTTGGCGCGGGCATTTGCGACTGAAGCGCCAATTCTGTTGATGGATGAGCCCTTCTCGGCACTTGATCCGTTGATCCGCACTAAATTGCAAGACGAGCTTTTGCAACTGCAAAAGACGTTAAAGAAAACCATCATCTTCGTCAGCCATGATCTTGAAGAAGCCCTCAAAATTGGCAACACGATAACCATCATGGAAGGGGGGCGCATTGTGCAATCGGGCCGCCCTGAAGACATCGTACTGCGCCCGGCCAACGCTTATGTCAGCGAATTTATCGCCAACGTAAATCCGCTTTCGGTTCTCACCGCATGGAATGTGATGCGCGGGCCTCATGAGCTTGTGAAAGACAAAGGTGGCTGGATTTGGCTCGACCGCCGCAAGACCACGCGCTTCAAATTGGACAAATCAAACAAGGTGACAATCGTTGAACGTGATGGCGAGAAAGCCACTTGGGTGCCTTGCACTGAAGCTGAAAAAGCGGTGGCCGCGAAATCAAAACCGGTCTTTTGGGCAACACCCGGCACATCTCTCAAAACCGTCATGCTCGCCATGCATAAATCTGAGACTGCACCCGTGGCACTGTTTAACGACGACAGCACCTTTGCAGGTGCCATCGGCGTGAAGGATGTTTTGCAAGCCGTGTTGAAACGGGCCGAATAGTTTATTTAATCGGTGTCAAAACTTCAGTGCCAGCGCCGCCATTGCCAGCAATGGTCCAAACACCATTGAGAACTCCATCGGCTGAAACTTTGTAGATAATCAAGCCAACTTCATCTTGCATCT
>JAYVPZ010000276.1:0-6471 GCA_043757105.1 Aestuariivirga sp.
TACAGCGACAATCGATGATAAAGTTTTTCATTTAAAAGCAAAAGCAGCTGTTGATCGCCAAGGCCAAAGACCAAGTCTTGAAGGCCAATTTAAAAACGATGACCCAATCTTGAAAGCTGCTGAAAACGGCAGTCAACTCAAAGTAACTGTGCTCTCACAAACCAACACCTATCCCTTAATTGATGCTGATTTCGTAGGATTGGATCGCAGCTGTGCCGGCGATGCAGTGAATTAATTTTGCAACAACTTATGCAGCGTCGCCACGGTCGATTGATCAGCCACGCCATCCACCAGCGCCGTTCTAAAATGACGCTGAAATGCCTCGACTACAATCTTCGTTCGCGCATCGAATGAGCCATTCACTTCGATACCATAACCATAAAGTTTCAGCATTGCCTGCAACGCCATCACGGCTTCGCCGGAATCACCTGATTGTAAAAATGTGCCACCCTTTATTGGTTCAGGTTCGACCCAATGTCCGATGCCTTGCGAGTGGAGATAGGCCCAATCAAATTTTTCGCCAGGATCGACTTTGCGCCCTGGTGCAACATCGGAATGCGCTAAAATATTGAGAGGCTTGATCCGATAACGTTTAATAAGTTCCAGACAAAGAGCTGCTACTGCTTCCATCTGCACTCGTGGAAAATCTGGGTAGCCCATAAAATGACCTAGATTTTGAATCTCGATTCCGACGGATGCTGAATTCAGATCCTCATCACCGTGCCAGCTTGAAACGCCCGCATGCCAAGCCCGGCATGCCTCATCTACCATTTGCACAATGCTACCCGCTTCATCGACCAGATAATGTGATGAAACTTGGGACTCTTCATTGCATAACCAATCGCAAGCTTTCTGCGCATCGCTCATGCCCGTATAATGCAAAATGATAGTGGTGATTTCTACGTCTTCACGTCGCGCACCAAAATTCGGCGAAAGCTGAACGCGGTGCGGCAAACTTGTGCCAATCACCTAAGCAAGTTCCTTCTCAAGGGCACGATAGGCATTGTTAATTCTTGAAAGTCGGTCCGTTGCAAGCTTCACCATTTCGGCCGGAACACCTGCTGCAATTTGCTTGTCAGGATGCAGCTCACGCACCAATGATTTATATTTCTTTTTGATGTCGGTGAAACTCGAACCCGGTTCAACACCCAAGACATCATATGGATCGTCCTTCAACGAAACATGCCGCGAGCGAATGCGCGCAAAATCACCATTCACAAATCCAAATATCTCAGCAACACTTTCGAGATAGAGAAGTTCATTCTCATGGACAATGCCGTCCGCCTTAGCAATGTGAAACAATCCGTCCAAAACACTTTCCAAAACAGTAGATTTCAACTTGAATAATTTCGCAACTTGAGTGGCATAAGATTCAAACCCCGCCACATCTTGCTTGGCAAGATTAAAAACGCGCTCCACTGCTGGCCGATCTTTTTCTGGAACATGAAACACTTGTGAAAAAGCTTTCACTTCATCATCGGTCACCACGCCATCAGCCTTTGCCATCTTGGCACCTAAGGCGATCATGCCGATTGTAAAGGCCATGGTTTTTTCGGGTGGCGCATCATGCGCATGACCCAACCCGATCAGATGCGAAATCGAATCGGTAAGTCCTAATACGGTGTCAGAAATGCGTGCCCAAACAGTCATGCTGATACATTAGCTGATAATAAAATTTGTAAAAAGCCCGTCAGGCGGTTTTTCGAAAATAATAACCTAACTTGAAAACCGGCGTATCAATTTCAAGTCCTTGCGCCAAACGCTGTTCCACATGCCAAGCCCTGCCCGCAGTCCAAATAGTACTTGCTACCACTGGAATTGCAACAAGACCGAGCATCACATACAGAAAACTATCTGGCAATCCAATCAGCTTAGCAACAGCCCAAACTGATGCGGCGGCAGCTGCACCCACCAAACAAAATGTGAGCAGTGTAACGCCTGAAGCAGCAAGGAAACATCCAAACGGACTGAATGCTTGGCTTCCGATTTTCATTTTGCTATCCGGCTTAATAATTTCTTGATCCATGAGAAACATATGCCTTGCCGCCCCCATATTTGCAAGGGCGGCCAAAGCAACTTATTGCTAAACTACCAGCAAACGCGGCGATTGATCAAAACCCATCTGTGGTGACGCCGAATCTTTACGGTGCGCCAACCACATCTGTGGAAGCCATAACCATGATGGTAACCATAGCCATAACCATGACCTACGCCAAACGAGAAAAAGATTTTAGCTTGTGCAGGAGCAGATGTTCCAACACTCAAAGCAATTGCCGCCGCGGCAGCCAGTCCAATTATTGAAAGTCGTTTCATAAGATATTCCTTTCGAGGCATTGAACCCCCTCAAACTTTTTAGTCCGAATAAATCACCTCGTCAATGAAGCTAAGCAGCCTTCTCTTCCGCTGGCGCACCGAGGCCAATCATACGGCAAATCGGATAAACCAAATCAGCGCGGTTCAACGTGTAAAAATGAAACGCATCAACACCCTCGCGCTCCAAGGCCTGCACCTGTTCAGCTGCAACCATCGCCGCAACTAAGTTTCGAGTTTCTGGATCCTTGTCCAAGCCTGCAAACCGAGCCGTCATCGCAGGCGGAATATGCGCACCGCATTTTCCAGCGAACTCTTGCGCTTTGGCAAAATTGGTAATCGGCAAAATGCCCGGCAGCAGTTTTATGTTGATGCCCCGCGCTGCAATCCGGTCACGTAAACGCAAGTAAAATGAGTTGTGAAAGAAAAACTGCGTGATGGCATGCGTGGCCCCATGATCTGCCTTATCAGCCAAGAACGCTAAGTCTTCTTCTATCGAAACTGACTCGGGATGCTTCTCTGGATAGGCCGAAACCGAAACTTGAAAATCGGCAATATCACGAATGCCGCGTACTAAATCAGCAGCATTGCGGTAACCATCAGGATGCGGACTAAACCGTGTGCCAACGCCCGCTGGTGGATCGCCGCGCAAGGCTAAAATATGGCGAACACCCGCATTCCAAAAATCGCGCACAACGCTGTTCACTTCTTCTTTTGAAGCGCCAACACAGGTCAAATGTGCAGCAGGAGAAAGATCTGTCTCTTTCACAATACGGGTAACAGTGTTCAGTGTACGGTCGCGGGTCGTACCTCCTGCCCCATAAGTCACAGAAACAAAATCTGGCTTAATCAATTCTAACCGCCGCAATGCAGACCAAAAAGAAATTTCGGCATCGCCCGCCTTAGGTGGAAAAAATTCAAATGAAACGGAGAGTTTTTTGTTCATAGCTGCTCAATCCCAACATTCAATTTTGAATGCCCTCCGATATGCGGAACGATGTTATTTTCGGCCAACCACAATGAAACCGTAAGTCCCATCCGCGCATTCACATAAGGCGGTGGCAACACATCATGCTTGATCAAGTTTAATCCTGCGCGCGCTAACCAACTGGTCATGTGTTCACTTGAAATTCCCAATCGTCGGTGGGCATGCTGGTCGCGCAATTCTTCAAAATCATGTGGCGCAAAATCCACTATTAGAATTTTTGCCTGCGGCGCTAAAATCCGAACGGCTTCCATCAATGCGCGCTGCGGATCATCCAAGAAATGCAACACCTGATGGATTGTAACCAAATCTGCAAACCCATCAGCAAACGGCAGCGCGTATATGTCTGCCTGCCGCACTTGGGCATTGCGCAATTTATGGGTTTCCAAATTGGCTCGCGCAATGGCCAACATTTCACGGCTCATATCAAGGCCAAATAAATGCTCCGCGCGGTCGTTCAACAATTCAAGAATGCGCCCTGTGCCCGTGCCGAGATCAACGCAATTCTGAAACTGACTGCCACCCAGCAAACTCAGCATTGCATGCTCAACTTCGGTTTCGTTCACATGCAAAGAGCGCAAGCTGGCCCAATCTGCGGCGTTGGTCTTGAAATAATCAGCCGCGCGTTCCTGCCTCTGAATGCGTACTTCTTCAAGTCTCGCAATATCGCCCGCCAGCAAATCATCTTTCGCAGGCAGCATCTCAACAAGGGCGCGCGCCAAAGCACCACTGCGCCCCTGCTCACGCAAGCGAAACAAAACCCAATTGCCTTCTTTGTGACGCGAAATTAAGCCAGCCTCTGCCATCAACTTCAAATGACGGCTGACGCGCGGCTGACTTTGCTGTAGGACAAAGGTCAATTCGGAAACGTTTAATTCTCCATGCGAAAGCGCAAAAAGAATCCGGATTCGGGTTGTCTCCGCCACAGCTTTCAGTCCGGCTAATAATTCTTCCATTGCACACCTTTCAACATCTATATAAACATATCCTTATATAGATTGCAAACACAATACGGTTTCAAGCCAAATTATGTCGTAAATCATCAATTTTGAACTCTAGCTTGATTTTTTCAGGTATAATGGCCTATTGCCTTAATTCCGTGAGAGAATTCGGGCATCTCGATAACGGGCATGTTTTAATCAGAGGCGTCCATGAACTATTCGCTTAATCGTCGTAAATTTATGATCAGTCTTTTATCAGCAGTCAGTGCCCTAAGCTTGGCAGTGCCGGCGATGGCCGACGCCGATGCAGAAGCCTATGTCCAAAAGCTGGGTGAAGATGTGATTAACCTTGCCAATGGCGGGAAGCGTGGCGACAAAGCATTGCAACGCCGATTTGCGGCTCTGCTATCGCGCTATATAAACATTCCAAATGTTGCAAGTTTTGCTCTTGGACTAAGCCAAAAAAGCTTACCGGCTGGCGACAAAGCGATGTTCTATGATTTAGTCGCAAACTATGCAGCGGCACTTTTCGTGTGGTATGTCGACGACTTCAAAGGCCAGAAACTTAAAATTGGTGGTTCCGACGAACAAGGTAAATTCATTACAGTTGATACAGGAATTGTTGGCGGAGGCCTTGGCAGTGAAAAGCTGCGTTGGCGTGTTGTTAAACAAGGATCAGGTTACCGCGTGTCTGATTTGAACATCAAAGGCGTTTGGCTGACCATCGCCATGAAAAAACTATTTTCGGATACGCTAAAATCTTCAAACGGTGACTTTCAAGTACTTTACGCCAAGCTTCGTGAAGCCGAATCTTGGTAACAACAATATGATGTTCATACATCATTAACCATGTTCGACCGAGATAGGTTCTGGTAAACACGAATCATGATCTCACGTCGCAGCATACTTGCCCTACTCCCATTCGCCTTGGTCAGACCTGCGATGGCCGTCGATCATCCATCTGTCGTTTTTATGAATCAGGTTGGCAAGGATCTGTTACACGCGCATCGTCAAGGAACTGTGTCTGCATTCTTACGTGTCATAGTCCGACATGCAGACATTCCAGGTATTTCAGATTATTTGCTTGGCAACTACAAAGTGCCGAGCGGCTCGCAAGCCAGTTATGAGCGTGGTGTTGCCAATTTTATTTCGCGCTATTTTGCCGAACAGTCTCAAAAATACCCAATAGCAAAATTTGAGATGGGTGAAGCAACTGTTGCCGATAACAAAGATATTTATGTCGCTTCAAAAGTCTTTTTGATGTCAGGGCAAGATTACAGTGTCTCTTGGCATCTCGCATGGAAAGATGGAAGATACAAAGTTATTGATGCAAAAATGCTGGGTTTTTCCCTGACTTATTGGGAACGCAACGATTTCGCCCAATTCCTCAGCAAAAATAAGGGCGATGTCCAAGTACTTATCGCCGCGCTTAATCGACATTAAAGCGATAGATAAAATTAACGTGTTGCGACCAAAATGTTTGCCTGAAAGGGAATCAGCAAACTATGAAGTTGAGATTGGATTTTAGTTTAGCTGCAGCACTCACTTTTGCCGCCATGCTGAGCGCATGTTCAACTGGAGTCGATAAGCCCTATTTCAAAACCGAGGGCGTTGCTCCGCCACCTAGCAATTGCGCCATTGATCCGAGGTCTTTCGCCAAAGCCGAACCTGTTGCTGATTTCACTGAACCAAGTGGCTGCGGAGCGCGCAACGCTTTCCGCATTTATGAAATCAGCGGCATATCACTCAGCCAACCCGCACTGATGCGTTGCGAAGTCGCCGACACGCTTGCCGAATGGATCGCCAACGCCGTGCAGCCACGCGCCAAGGCGATCTTCGGCCAGAACGTGGTTAGTTTCAAAGTATTCGCTTCCTATTCCTGCCGCCCGCGTAATAACAAACGCGGCGCAAAACTATCAGAACATGGCATGGCCAACGCCATCGACATCGGCGCTTTCACTTTGGCAGATGGTCGCGAAATTAATGTGGAAAATGATTGGTATTCGGGACCCGCCGAAAATCGCTCATTCCTAAGAGCAATTCGAAGCGAAGCTTGCGGGCCGTTCCACACCGTACTTGGACCCGGCTCAGATGCCGAACATCACGATCATATTCACCTCGATCTTCAAAAAACACGCGGCGGCGGGCCTTATTGCCACTAAATTTTTTTAATTTGCGTTCGGCGGCCGAACCAAACACAAGTTGCCACCGCACCAGCAAAGGCAAGTGACCTCA
>JAYVPZ010000277.1:0-6443 GCA_043757105.1 Aestuariivirga sp.
AAAGCTTGCGACATGACCAAAGTCCTCCGCAAACCTTGAATCATCTTCAAACTGATTTGTGAACCCCCTTCGATTCACATCGACTATCCGACGCTCTAAAACTGGATTCCGTGTCGCGGGCGGACCCTTCACGGCAAGAGCCGCGAAGGGCAAGGCCCTTGCACGGAATGACGGAGCATGGGATTTTGACTGCGTGATAAATGATAAAATTGTTGTGGTGCCCAAAAGAGTTAAAGAATAAACTTCGACAAATCCACATTCTTCGCCAATGCGCCCACGTGTTTTACCACATAAGCCTCATCAATCTCCACAGTCTCACCCGCGCGGTCAGTGGCTGTAAAACTCACATCATCCAAAATACGTTCCATCACCGTTTGCAAACGCCGCGCACCGATGTTTTCAATTGAGCCGTTAATCTCTGCTGCGATGCGCGCAATTGCAATCACACCATCGTCCGTAAAATTCAGCGAAACACTTTCAGTTTCCAGCAGCGCTTTATATTGCTTGAGCAAGCTGGTTTCAGGCTCGGTCAATATCCGGCGGAATTCGTCTTGACCTAGAGCTTTCAATTCCACGCGAATGGGTAAGCGACCCTGCAACTCAGGCAACAAGTCTGATGGTTTGGATACATGAAACGCGCCAGAGGCAATAAACAAAATATGATCGGTCTTCACCGGGCCATGCTTTGTCGAAACCGTAGTGCCCTCGATCAGCGGCAGCAAATCACGCTGCACACCTTCACGCGACACATCAGCCCCACCCCGGTCCCCGCGCGAGGCGATCTTGTCGATCTCATCGAGAAACACGATGCCGTTGTTTTCAACTTGGTTGATGGCTTCGGCGATAATCTTATCTTGGTCGAGAAGCTTTTCAGCTTCCTCAGCCAGCAAAATTGTATGCGCTTGCGAAACGGAAGTTTTGCGCGGTTTGGTACGATTACCAAAGGCCTTGCCCATCATATCAGAAATGTTGATCACTGATGCTGAACCGCCGGGCATACCCGGAATATCAAAACTCGGCATACCGCCAGAATCCGCTACTTGGATTTCAATTTCCTTGCTGTCGAGTTCACCCGAGCGGAGTTTTTTACGAAAAGACTCGCGCGTCGTGTCAGACGCATTGGCACCCACTAAAACGTCAATAACCCGCTCTTCCGCATTCAAATGCGCCTGTGCCTCCACATCTTTTTTCCGCGCCGCCTTCACCATGCCAATGCCGGTCTCCAGCAAGTCGCGGATCATCTGATCCACATCGCGGCCTACATAACCAACCTCAGTGAATTTCGTGGCTTCGACTTTCAGGAACGGCGCATTAGCCAATTTTGCCAAGCGCCGCGCAATTTCAGTTTTGCCAACACCCGTCGGCCCGATCATCAAAATATTCTTCGGAATAACATCTTCGCGCATTTGGCCCGAAAGCTGCTGCCTACGCCAACGATTGCGCAGCGCCACGGCCACGGCTCGTTTAGCGTCCGTCTGGCCAACAATATAACGATCAAGTTCCGATACGATTTCGCGGGGGGTGAAGTTTGTCATGAATTCAAAGTCTCAATCGTGAGGTTACCATTGGTATAAACACAAATATCCGCCGCAATGCCCATCGCTTTGCGCGCAATCGCCTCAGCATCCATATCCGTGTCCATCAATGCGCGAGCCGCCGCCAACGCATAGTTGCCTCCCGAGCCAATCGCCACCACGCCATGATCCGGCTCCAACACATCGCCGGTGCCCGTCAGCACCAGCGACACCGACTTATCAGCCACAATCATCATGGCCTCCAAGCGGCGCAAGTATCGATCGGTGCGCCAGTCCTTGGCCATTTCCACACATGCGCGTGTGAGCTGATTGGGGAATTGTTCCAGCTTTCCTTCAAGCCGTTCAAACAGCGTCATGGCATCAGCAGTCGCCCCGGCAAACCCGGCGATCACACCTGTGGAACCAAGTGGCCGCACCTTTCGGGCGTTTCCTTTCATCACGGTTTGCCCCATGCTCACTTGGCCATCGCCCGCAATCACAATCTTGCCGCCTTTGCGCACCCCTAATATGGTGGTGCCGTGCCAATTTGTTGGATCACTCATGTATGATTTCCTTTTGTGGACATGACTTAAGGCTTTGTATCAGCATTTTAAAGAGCATGTAGCCAATTTATGTTGCATCTGCTAAGGCCACGCCCAACAAAAGGTCAAAACCATGCGTCAAGCAACGATCACCCGCAAAACCACTGAAACCTCGATTTCGGCATCTGTGTCACTCGACGGCACGGGCACTTATGAGGTGAAAACTGGAGTGGGTTTTTTTGATCATATGATGGAGCAGTTGGCGCGGCATTCTTTGATCGATGTAAAGATCGAGGCGAAGGGCGATTTACACATTGATGATCATCACACTGTTGAGGATTGCGGCATCGCCTTGGGCCAAGCTGTGGCCAAAGCGCTGGGTGACCGCAAGGGCATTCGCAGATATGCAAGTGCTGATTTGCCGATGGATGAAACGTTGACACGCTGCGCCATTGATGTTTCAGGCCGGCCATTCTTGATTTTCAAAGTGAATTTCCCGCGCCAGAAGATTGGCACCTTTGACACGGAATTGGTGCGCGAGTGGTTTCAAGCCTTTGCTATGAACGCTGGCATTACGCTGCACATTGAAAATGCTTATGGCGAAAACGCCCATCACATTGCAGAGTCATGCTTCAAAGCTTTGGCGCGAGCTTTGCGTGTGGCCATTGAAATTGACCCGCGCCAAGCAGGCACAATCCCGTCCACCAAAGGCTCGCTGGCAGGCTGATGAAAACGGTTATCATTGATTATGGCTCTGGCAATTTGCATTCGGCTGCGAAAGCTTTCGAACGCGCAGCCCATGACAATAAAATCAAGGCGCAGATTATTGTTTCGAACAAGCCCGAGGATTTGGAAAAGGCTGAGCGCATCGTGTTGCCCGGTGTTGGCGCATTCAAAGATTGCCGTAATGGATTGATGGCCATTGAGGGCATGCGCGCAGCACTGCAAGATCAGGTGATTGTCAAAGGCAAACCTTTCCTCGGCATATGTGTCGGCATGCAGCTTATGGCCACGCGCGGCGTAGAACACGAGGTCACCCCAGGTCTTGGCTGGATCGCAGGCGATGTCGTCCCGATTACGCCTGCAGACAGAACTTTAAAAATCCCGCATATGGGTTGGAACACAATTCGCCCCGAAGGCCAACACGCTCTGCTTGACGGAATTCTTTTGGGTGACGAAGGCCACCATGCCTATTTTGTCCACAGCTATCATTTGAAGCCAACATTGCCCGAAGACATGATTGCCACCGCCGAATATGGCGGCGAAGTAACAGCCATGGCCGGTTATGACAACATTGTCGGCACACAATTTCACCCCGAAAAAAGTCAGGCGCTTGGTTTAGCATTGATCGCAAACTTCTTGCGGTGGCGACCGTGAGTCGTCCTCTACCGCTTGCGGGAGAGGGTGAGCTCTTGCGAACGCTGCAACGCAGCGGGCAGGGCCCGTCGCAAAGCGATGGGATAGGTGAGGGACTGCCATCATGCGCTTCACACACCCTCACCTCCCCCACTGCTACGCAGCGGGTCCCCTTCCTCCCCCGCAAGCGGTGGAGGACCCCATGATCCTCTTCCCCGCCATTGATCTTAAAGACGGTAAATGTGTTCGCCTGAAATTGGGCGATATGAATCAGGCAACGATTTATAATGATAGCCCAGCGGCACAAGCGCTTGCCTTTGAACACCAAGGGTTTAGTTGGCTGCACGTTGTGGATTTGAATGGCGCGTTTGAAGGCCAATCTGTGAATGGTTCGGCGGTTGAAGCAATACTAAAGGCCACCAAAAATCCGGTTCAACTCGGTGGTGGTATTCGCACACTGGCGCATATTGAAAGTTGGCTGAACAAAGGTTTAGCGCGGGTTATTTTAGGAACCGTCGCCGTGCGCGATCCAGCACTTGTAAAAGAAGCCTGCAAATTATTCCCGGGAAAAGTCGCAGTTGGCATTGATGCCAAAGGTGGCAAGGTGGCCGTCGAAGGCTGGGCCGAGGCATCCTCTCTCGGTGTCATCGAACTCGCAAAAAAATTTGAAGGCGCAGGCGTGGCCGCAATTATCTATACAGATATTGATCGCGATGGCATTCTGACAGGCATCAACTGGGACAGTACTTTGGCATTGGTCAATGCAGTCTCAATTCCCGTCATTGCCTCAGGCGGTCTCGCTTCCATCAATGACATCAAACGCATGATGCAACCTGATGCAAGGAAGCTTGCTGGCGCCATCACCGGCCGCGCACTTTATGATGGTAGGCTTGATGCGGCGGAAGCATTGCAAATGTTGAGGGCAGCATAATGTTAAAAATGCGCTTAATCCCGTGTCTTGATGTGAAAGATGGCCGGGTTGTGAAGGGCGTTAATTTCGTCAATCTCAAAGATGCGGGCGATCCGGTAGAATGCGCTCGTGCCTATGATGCGGCAGGTGCTGATGAGTTGTGTTTCTTGGATATCACCGCCACGCACGAAAATCGTGGCACCATGTTTGATGTGGTGAAACGCACCGCTGAACAATGCTTCATGCCGCTCACAGTCGGCGGTGGCGTTCGCAAATTAGACGATATTCGCAATCTACTTCTTGCAGGCGCAGACAAGGTTTCAATCAACAGCGCCGCAGTTTCCAACCGCGCATTTGTGAAAGCCGCAGCGGAAAAATTTGGCAGCCAATGCATTGTGGTTGCCATCGATGCAAAGGAAACGTCACCTGGCAAATTCGAAATCTTCACCCATGGAGGTCGTAACGAAACCGGAATTGACGCTGTCGATTTTGCTAAGGAAGTTGCTTCATTAGGGGCGGGTGAAATTCTATTGACGTCGATGGATCGTGACGGCACAGGCAAAGGCTTCAATATCGCTTTAACCCGTGCCATTGCTGATGCTGTTTCAATTCCGGTGATTGCTTCTGGTGGTGTTGGCACGCTGGAACATCTCGTTGAAGGCATTCGTGATGGCCATGCCACGGCTGTTCTGGCAGCTTCGATTTTCCATTTTGGAACATTCAAGATTGGTGAAGCCAAAGCCTATATGCAGAAGGCGGGCATTCCCATGCGCGGAGTTGTGTCATGAGTAGATTTGAGACTTTAGAAAAACTAGTGGCCGAAATTGGGTCGCGCAAAACCGCATCACCTGATTTATCCTACACCGCAAAACTGTTGAACCAAGGCGTTGAAAAGTGTGCCAAGAAATTTGGTGAAGAAGCTTTTGAATTGGTCATGGCCGCTGTGTTGAAAGACAAAATCCACACCGCCAATGAAGCCGCTGACGTGCTCTATCATTTGCTCGTACTTCTTCAATCTGCCGACGTGTCAATCGACGATGTGATGTCCGTTCTAAAATCGCGCGAAGGCACCAGCGGAAATGTTGAAAAGGCCTCGCGGCGTGGTTGAACTTGAAGAGGAAGATTTAGCCCGCGAGGTCAGCCCGTTCCGCCGCTTTGGTCGTGATGAATGGGCCGCCCTTCGTGCAGACACTCCGATGACTTTGACCGAAGCCGACTTGGATGAAGTGCGCTCACTCAATGACAAGATCGACCTGACCGAGGTCGAGATGATTTATCTCCCTTTGTCGCGTCTGCTCAATCTCTATGTCCAAGCCAGCCAAAAACTTTTTGGTGCGTCGAATGTGTTTCTGCATCGCTCGGATTTAAAAGTACCTTACATCATTGGCGTGGCGGGCAGTGTTGCTGGTGGCAAAAGCACCACCGCGCGTATCTTGCGCCGTTTGCTGTCTCGCTGGCCATCAACACCAAAGGTCGATCTCGTCACCACCGACGGTTTTTTGTTGCCCAATGCCACACTTGAACGCGAAGGTTTGATGGCGCGGAAGGGCTTTCCCGAAAGCTATGACCTGCCAAAAATCTTGCGCTTTATGCACGACATTAAATCCGGCGAACGCGATGTTGAAGTGCCGCTCTATTCGCATCTCACTTATGATGTGCTGCCTGATAAAACTCAAGTCATTGACCAACCCGATATTCTGATCGTTGAAGGCATCAATGTTTTACAAACCGGCCGCCCGCCGCGCGATGGTCGTGGTATTCCCAATGTGTCAGACTTTTTTGATTTTTCGATTTTTATTGATGCTGACGTCGAGCTATTGCGCGAATGGTATATTGAGCGCTTTTTCACTTTGCGTAATGGCGCGTTCCAAGATCCAAAATCTTATTTTCATCGCTACGCTTCGATCAGTGATGAACAAGCGTTGGAAACTGCCACGCGCATTTGGAACACGATTAACTTTGTAAATTTGCGCGAAAATATTTTGCCAACAAGGCCGCGTGCAGATTTGGTTTTGCGCAAAGGTGCTGATCACAAAGTGCGTTCAGTTTTTTTGAGAAAACTCTAAAGCGTCTTCCACCGCTTGCGGGGGAAGAAAGGGGCCCATCGAACATAGTGAGATG
>JAYVPZ010000278.1:0-6432 GCA_043757105.1 Aestuariivirga sp.
AAGTTTGAACTCTCGCGAATACTTTCTTCTTTCCATCTGAAACCTCCAGTTCCATCAAAACACCTTAACTCAGTGTCCGTGAAACCGGCAGCAGGCCAAAAAGCGGTGATGTGATCTTGTGCTAATGCATGGCGTAAACCTTTGACCAATTCAGCTTCTTCGTTGAGATTATCGACAAGTTCTTTGCGGAACATTGTAACGCGGCCGGTGCCGGATTTTTTGGCATCGTAGAGAGCGAGATCGAGATAACGTTGAATTTCGTTTGGTGTTGAAGCATGTTCGGGAACCAGTACGACACCTGCCGAAGTGGCAATGTGAATTTCATTACCTAGAATTTTGAGCGGCGTGTAGAAAGTTGAAACAAACTTTGCGAGAGCAATTTGTGCATCAGCAATGTTTGCAACACCGGGTATGTAGATTGCAAATTCGTCACCGCCCAATCTTGCAATTGATGCATTTTCGGGAAGTTCAGAAACGAGTCTCGCCGCGACATCCATCAGCAGAGCATCACCAATGCTATGACCCATGGCATCATTAATGGCATGGAAATTATCAATGTCCAAAACAAACACCGCGGCTTGTTGATTTTTGTCAACGAACGCATCTTCGAGTACACGTTGAAAATTTGCTCGGTTTGGTAGCCCCGTTAGCGAATCGAAATAGGCGAGTTTACGTAGGGCTTCATCGCGATTGTGAATATCGACAATCATAGAGTTGAACGTGTCAACCAATACTTGGGTTTCGCCCTCGGCTTCTTCAACTTTTGTTGCGCTGAAACTTCTGGTCTCGCGCATATGTTTCATTGCATCAGTTAGTTTGACGATTGGTGTTACGATGCGGCGGCGTAAAGGCGAAGAAATCGGGAAGGCCAGCAATGATGCTGCAATTGCTGCGATGGCTGTTGTTAACAAAGTCCAAAATAATTGACTACGGATATCTCGAATGTCGCCAAGGATAATCAACCTGCCAGCATTTTGACCACCGCGGACAATATTTACTGCGACTGCAAGGTTTCCCTTGGTTAACATTTCGAAAATGCTAGTTTGATTATCAACTTGGTCCGAAGTGAGGAATGCAATATTTCCCATCGACGCAATGGTCTGGCCACTGTTATCGACTGCAGCGACGTGCAGGATATTTGGCACACGCGCAATTGAGCGCAAAACTTGTTGGGTACCTTGGCGATCTTTTTGTTCAATTTGATCGGCCAAAGCTGAGGCATAGATATAAGCTGTCGATTCCAACGCTTGGCGCTTTTGTTTCACCGATTCAGTCAGTTGCATAAGACCCAAAAAAACTGCCAGCAGCATCATCGCAGTGAAAATGGAAAATGCAACAAGTGACGATATCTTGCCGCCAATGGTGTTTTTCTGAGCTGGTTCTAATCGCATCAAATTCCCTCGATAGCCGATATTATCATATCGGCGGTTAAGGCCAATTGAAGGTTTAAAGTGAATAGTTGTTAAGTATTAAATGCTAAGATTGGTCGTGATAGCTCGTCGAAAGCTAAAAATTTAACTTATCAGTGGCAAACAATTTAAGCTTTACGACTTAATTATCGAAACTGAAATTTTGAACTCATCGACTATGGGCATGCAAGAATGGTTAAAAAATTAACGACTGAATTTAAGAAAGCTGCTTCAGCTTTGTGGAATTGCAATCGTGGTAATATAGTGATCATGTTTGCAATGATGATGCCTGCGTTGCTTGGCGCTGTTGGATTGACCTCTGACTACGCCATGTTATCGATGAAACAGACGACTTTGCAAAGTGCCGCTGACTCTGCTGCTTTGTCCGCCGCTAAGGAGTTAACAGTTTCGAGTGCTACAGATAGCAACGTTATCAGCTCGGGAAAAAATTATGTGATCGAAGAATTGCGAGGTAAAGACGGTAGCGCGGCATCAGATGTCGTCGTTGATCGTAAGGTTGGCAGTGTTACTGTAACAATAACTGAAGTCTGGGCGCCATTGTTTGCACAGTATTTTGATGCAAAAATTACTCCTATTGTTGTGAAAGCGACAGCCAAGTTGGCCAGCAGCACAAATGTTTGTGTGCTTACGCTATCCCCCAAAGGTGTCGGCGCAATTGCACTATCCGCTAATTCATCGGTTACTGCAAAAGGCTGCGGCCTTTATGCCAACTCTACCGATACCAGTGCAATTGTTATTTCGGGTTTTTCGAAAATTGATTCCCCATTGATTTGCTCTGGCGGCGGCTTCAAGAATGGTGGCGGAACAACGACTTCAACAGTATTAACAGATTGTCCAACAACGCCAGATCCATTGGCATCACGGGCCGCGCCTACCTACGGGACATGTGATTTTAACAAAACCAAGATTACCAGCGGCAGCGTTACTCTTTCTAAGGGTGTTTATTGCGGTGGCTTAGAAGTTTCGGGGACCGCCGTTGTAACTTTTAGTCCGGGCACTTACATCATTAAAGATGGCCTATTCAACGTCAAAGATACAGCGTCGATCAAGGGGAAAGATGTAGCATTTTATCTCACGGGCTTTCCGACTTTTCTATTTTTCACTGGTAATGCAACAATCGACTTGAGCGGTGCAGAGACTGGCGATATGGCAGGCTTGTTGTTTTTCGAGGATCGCGCAACTGGTCTTGTAAATATTCACGACATTAGCGCTACTCACGCAGACAATTTGACTGGAACAATATACATGCCAAAAGGTAATTTGTTTGTGCACCCTACTGCAAATGTTGGACAAAATTCCGCTTATACTGCAATTATTGTCAACCGATTGATTGTAGATCAAGGCCCTAGTCTGACGCTAAATTCCAACTATAGTTCGACACAGGTTCCAGTCCCTTCTGGTATTCAATCTTCTGCTTCCGTTGTTCTGTCAAATTAGACTTGCCTTTGCGCGGCTGTTTTGCTGAACGAGATGTATGGAAAGTACTTACGATAGCTCTTATCTCGTCGGCATTGATACGGGCGGCACCTACACGGATGCGGCTATCATTGATCAAAGCCAACACAAGATTTTGGCATCAGCTAAATCGCTGACGACGAAAGGTGATCTTTCGCTCGGCGTTGGTGCTGCGATGCGGGCGGCGCTGGCTGAATCATCAAATGCGATTGATGTGAAGCTGATCAAAATGGTTTCATTATCAACCACGCTCGCGACCAACGCTGTTGTTGAGGGGCATGGCAGTTCGGTTGGCGTTGTTCTGGTCGGCTTTGATGATGGTATGGTGGAGAAGACTGGCATCGCCAGAGCATTTGCAGGCATGCCGATTATTCGTATTGCAGGTGGCCATGACCACAATGGTGAAGAGCGCGATGCACTTGATGTTATCGGATTAAAAAAAGAGATTTCTGATGTTGCAAAAGATGTGAGCGCCTTTGCAGTGGCGTCTACTTTTGCGGTGCGTAACCCAGCACATGAAAACAAGATACGCGAAATTATCTCGGCGTTGACTGATAAGCCGACGACACTATCCAGTGAAATTTCAAGTGCTTTGGATGCGCCGCGTCGGGCACTGACTTCGGTTTTGAATGCGCGATTAATTTCTCGAATTACGCAATTGGTTTTAGCGGTGCGCAAAGCGATGGCTGAGCTTGGCATTGATTGTCCTTTGATGATTGTGAAGGGTGATGGCAGTTTGGCCAATGCTGACCTCGTGGCAGCAAGACCGATTGAAACCGTGCTTTCTGGGCCAGCAGCGAGTGTGATCGGGGCGAAATGGCTTTCGGGGCTTGATGATTTTATTATGTCGGACATGGGTGGCACCACCACCGATATTGGCATTTTGGAACAAGGTCGCCCGCGTGTGGCCGAGAATGGCGCTGAGGTTGGCGGCTGGCGCACCATGGTGCGGGCGATTGATGTGAAGACAATTGGGCTTGGTGGCGATAGTGAAGTGCATCTCGCTTTTAATGGTGAGATTTCAATTGGTCCACAACGCACGGTTCCGGTGTCATTGTTGGGCCAGCGCTATCCCGAAATCATTGCAATGTTGGAAGCGCAGCTTGCTGATAATGAAGGCGGCTCATTGAATGGGCGTTTTGTACTTTTGCCATTTGGGGCGAAGAGCAATGCTGAAATTGGAGGGCTTTCGTTGCGAGAAGCAGAAGTATTTGCGCAGATAACCGAGCGCCCGCAATCATACCGTAAATTGGCATCATCATCGGGAGTGCAGCGAGCGGTCGCAACTTTGCGCAAAAAAGGTCTGGTTCAGTTCTCGGCATTTACACCATCCGATGCATCGCATGTCTTAGGCTTGCAATCCAATTGGTCGGCTGAGGCAGCAGTTTTGGCAGGGCGATTGCTTTCACGTTTTCGCGACATGAGAATGCCGAGCGATGAGCGGTTGCAAGAATTTTGCAGTTTGATCTGGAACAGAACAGTTTCGGATTCGGCTCGTGTGATTTTGCAAGCAAGTTTTGACAAGGTGATTGCTGATACGCCGCTTTTGGACGCGGTGTGTAATGGCGAAGAGCAAAAGGGATTGGTGAAAGTTTCGCTTTCACCGCAAGTTCCCATTGTTGCTGTTGGAGGGCCAGTGCAAGTTTATTATCCGGAAGTTGGGCGTCGCCTCAATTGTGAGATTGTGTTTACGCCGCATTGTGATGTGGCCAATGCTGTGGGTGCGGCGGCGGGATTGGTGGCGCACCGATCAGTTGTGACTATCGAAGGCGATGGCAACGGGGTGTTTCGCGTTATGGGGGCGGGGCAGGCGGTAGTTGTTGCATCCGGTGTTCAGGCGATTGCTCTGGCCACCGAAAAAGCAGAGCAGGCCGCTTTGGCTCTTGCCACTACGGCAGGTGCTCACGAGCCGCGCGTTAATACAATTATCACGAGACATTATCTGCCAGATGCCAATAGCGATGACGGTTTACTTACGGCAATCGTAACCGCAGAAGCCGTCGGTCGCCCGCACCAATAATTTTCACACCTCGTTAACCAATTTCAAACTGTTTCAATCTACTTACAGTTAATTCTAGCTTTGTTTTAAACTTGGCAAGAACCCATTAACTGTGCAGCCGATAATCTGCGGCCTAGGATTGAGGAGAGTTGCAGCGCTATGACCACGCCAAATTTTAAGGGTTGGGAAGATTTAGGGCCTCAGACGCCAGTTTGGCGCGTTGAGAAGCCTTCGGCTGCGAGCGCTCCGGGTATGCCGTTTTTTCCAGACCAAAATGGTGGTGTTTACGAAAAGCTTCTAGCCAATTTGCCAGTGATGCTGCATTGCATGGATGGTTCTGGCCGGATGATTTCGGCCAATGCGGCGTGGTGTGATGCATTGGGTTACCAACCTCAAGATGTTGTTGGCCGCAGTTTTAGCGAATTTTTACCTTTGGAATCTCGCAGCCGATTGGTGACGGAAATCTATCCGAAGTTTTTGGTTTCCAGCACTTACCGCAATGCTGAGATTTTGATTCACCGCAAAGATGGATCGCTGGCCACTGTCGTGATGTCGATGAATGCTTATCGTGGTGACAAGGGCCGATTGGAGCGTTCAGTTTGTACGCTAGAAGATATCACAGAAAAGAAGATTGCGCAGATTGCGACCAATCGCGGCGAACAACGCTTCCGCAGCGCATTTGATGCAGCGGCGCATGGCATGGCTGTGGTTTCGCCGACGGGACAGATTGAAGCGGCAAACTCTGCTTTGACGGCATTCCTTAACCGCCAAGATTTGGCGACAGCTACCTATGGTTTTGAAGAGTTGCTGCATAAGGATGATCGGGGATCATTCCTGAACGGCATGCGTCAGCTGTTGATGGGCGAAACTTCTGTTTTGCAACAAGAACTGCGCTATTTTACCAGTGAAGGCAAAATTGTTCAGGGTGCTACATCTATCGCGTTGGTCAAGAATGAAAAGGGTGAGACTGAGCAGTTAATTGTGCAGATCACTGATACCAGCGAACGCAAGATGGTGAATGAGCGTTTGCAAAAGGCGCAGAAGATGGAAGCTATTGGCCAGTTGACTGGTGGCTTAGCACATGATTTCAATAATCTTCTCACTGTCATCATCGGCAATCTGGAATTGCTTGATGGTAAATTGGGCACCGACGAAAAGAGCACTAAGCGTGTTGCTGAGGCGATTGATGCCGCCCGCAAAGGTTCTGATTTGACACATCAACTTCTGGCCTTTGCGCGAAAGCAAGAGCTTGAACCACGCAATGTGGGTGTGAATGGTTTGGTGCAGGGTATGGCACCGCTGGTTTCGCGTACGATTGGTGAAAATATTGAGCTTAAAGTTGAAGTGGTGGTAGGCGATCCCCATACGTTGATTGATCCATCGCAATTGGAATCCGCCATTCTTAATCTTGCGATCAATGCGCGGGATGCGATGGGCAATAGTGGTAAACTGACGATTGAAACTCAGTCTGCACATCTCGATCAATATTATGCCGACAAGAATCCGGATGTGGTTCCGGGCGATTATGTGATGGTTGCGGTTTCGGAT